>CALVWG010000061.1 GCA_944364655.1 uncultured Bacilli bacterium
GCAATAGGGCATGCAAAAGCATTTGATAAAATTGTGGAATTATCTCAAAATGCTATTTTTACTGAAGAAGATATAAAATCACTACATAAGCTTTTTTACAACCAAATTGATGAAGTAAACGCTGGCAAATATAGAACCAGTCAAGTTATTATCACAGGTTCTGATGTTGAATTGCCAAAACCAGAAGAACTTAATACAAAGATGGCTGAATTTGTTAATTCTCTGCCACATCTAAAGGAAACATTGCATCCAGTTGAATATGCTGCAATGGTTCATATTATTTTTGTTAATATACATCCGTTTTTAGATGGCAACGGGAGAGTTGCAAGATTGCTTATGAATTTGGCATTGTTGCAAAGCGGTTATAATATTGTTGTAATTCCACCAGTAGTTAGAGCCGATTATATTTCAACATTGCAAGATTCTAATCATGGGAATTATGTTCCTTTTATAAACTTTATATCTGAAATGGTATTGGAATCGCAAAAAGAATATCTAAAAATTATTAGCAGATTTTAGTCTATAAAAACTTAAGTGTATTTCGTGTACCTTTTTTGTATGAAATCGCCTCTAAAAATGGTTGATTTTGCATTTAAAGAATTTGTCCACGAAAAGTGTACTTTTTATAGACAATTGAATTTTATACAGAAAAATTGAATTGCATTGCTCCTTAAAATGCAAGAAAAGCCTTGTAATTATTGATATTACAGGGCTTTTTGTTTTATTAAGTCCACTAAACTTCTCATGCCAGCATTAAAAAGCAATTAATATAGGGATTTTAAGCATTTTATAATCTTACTATACAGAAATATGATTAATCGTTGTCTTTATCTTGCTTCAAGCTGTTATAAATTTCTTCAACAAATATACCCAAAACATCCTTTTTTATCTTTTCGTTATTAAGTAATAAACTAAAGAAGTCTTTATTTTGCTCTAGCCCTTCAATTAAGGCTTCATCAATATCTGAATAGTATGCCATCTGAAAATCTTTTAGCTTATTATTTCTTGCAGATGTTTTTAATTTTTCAGATTTCATCATAATATCTTTTATTTGCAACATTGCTTTAACTGCAACATCGCTATCATAATCTTTTCCAACAAGACTATTTATTTCTGCAATAATTTCAGATAATCTAGCGACCTTATCTTCTGTTAAATGAAATGGGTCTGCAACTGGTAATTTAACTATTGGATTAGATTTAATATCTGACTTAATATGTTCTTTAACTTTCTTTTGAACAAAATTCATTGCCTTAATTTTACCATCAAGATTAAATCCTTCCCCACCATGTTTTATATTGATATAAGCAAGTAAACAGTTAATAAAATTATATTTCTTGTGTAATTCTGTATCCTCAAAACACGTTGCTTGAAGCAAGAATTCATAAAATCTTACAAATCCTCTCAGATGAGCTACAAATTCTTTTTGTTCTAATTCTTTAAGTTGTTCTATTTCTTTTTTTGTTTTGGCGAATATAAACTGTAATTGTTTTTTATCACTTGCAGTAATACCATCTTTATAAAGTAGTTCATTTACATCTTCTACATCTCTTGGAGCAATAATAGAGTATCCATCTATTTTAGCTTCTAAATCATAAATAGAAGATGGACTTACAGAATTTGATAAGAGTGTAACAGTATAATATTTACTGAAAGCTTTTTCCATATCTTCATATGTATTTACAAAGTCTAGGACGAAAGTTTTCTTTTCGTATGGAGGACAAATTCTGTTTAATCTGGATAATGTTTGTACTGCATTTACACTTTGCAATTTCTTCATTATATACATTGCACAAAGTTTAGGCTGGTCGAAGCCAGTCTGGTATTTATTAGCAACAAGTAATACATTATATTCATCCTTATCAAATACTTTAGGTAATTTTTCCTCAGGAATTCCATTTATACCTACTTCTGTATATTCATTCTTATCACCTTTAATTTTAACTTTCCCTGAAAATGCAACTAATGCTTTAACATCGGAATAGCCTTTTCTTTCTATATATTTTTCAAATGCTTGTTTATACTTGACTGCTCCTTCTCTTGAATTTGTAATAACCATTGCTTTGGCTTTACCATCTAATTCGCTCATAACAGTTGTTCTAAAATGTTCTACAATAACTTCGATTCTTTGAGCAATATTTGTTTCATGCAAATCAATGAATCTTGCAATCTGTCTTTTAGCATTATTAGTTTTACATTTAGGGTCATCTTGTATTTCTTTATTTAATTTATAAATAGTGTCATATGTTGTATAGTTTTGAAGAACGTCCAGAATAAAACCTTCTTCTATGGCTTGTTTCATAGAATAAATATGAAATGCTTCTTTTTGTCCTTTAGAATTTAATCTACCAAATAACTCTAATGTTGTATTCTTTGGGGTTGCAGTAAAAGCAAATACAGAAACATTTTCTTGTTTACCATATTTCTTTATCTCGTCAGTGATAATATCTTCTGTAGAATATTCATCTTCTGTTTCTTCAGAAGCTAATACTTTTGTTACTGCACTCATATTTTTACCAGCTGTTGAAGAGTGGGCTTCATCAATAATTACAGCAAATCTTTTATTTTTAAGGTTTTTAACCTCATCAACAATATAAGGGAACTTTTGAATAGTAGTTGCTATAATTTTGGTATTTCCAGATAATGCAAATGCTAAGTCAGAAGATGTGCACTTGTCATCCATAACTTTAATAAACCCGGATTTATGTTCCATACTTAATATAGCTCGTTGCAACTGTCTATCAACTACAACCCTATCCGTAACTATAATAATATTATCAAATATAATCTTGTTATCAGAATCATGCAAAGAGGATAATCTATAAGCCAACCAAGCAATAGAATAAGTTTTTCCACTTCCTGCACTATGTTGAATTAAATAGTTTTGAGAGCTTCCATTTACATACACATCATCTAATACTTTATGCAAAACATCTCTTTGGTGGAATCTAGGGAATATGATATTTTCTTTAATCTTCTTTTTCCCTGTTTCTTCATCCTCTTCTTCTTTAATCTCGTGAATGATAAATTTACTAATCAATTCAATAATAGAATCTTTTCTTAACACATCTTCCCACATATAAGAAACACCAGTTTCTGCTGGATTTCCAGCTCCAGCATTTATATCAGTTCCATTTCCCATATTAAAAGGTAAGAAGAATGTTGATGCACCTTCTAATTTTGTTGCCATATATGCTTGTTCTAAATCCATAGCAAAATTTACCAAACAACCACATTTAAATTTGTACAATCTTGTCTTTGGATTTCTCTCTGTTCTATATTGATAAATAGCATCCTCATAAGACTGCCCTGCAAAATTAGACTTTAATTCAAAAGACATTATGGCAAACCCATTTAAGAAGATAACAACATCAGCTCTTTCTTTATTACTAGCCCATATTTCTTGAGCTACTGAAAAAATATTTTTTTCATATTTCTTGGTTAGCTCTGGATTAAAATCTGTTGCAGGTTTCGTGTACATTAAATCAATATGTATATTAGATAGTTCAATCCCGTGTTTTAGGATATATAATAAACTACCTTGTTTTTTACTCATTTCATTATTCATATAGTTGATGATAGTTTCTTCCAAACTATCATTATAAATCTTTTTCAAGTCAGCCATTTCTTTTGGCTGTGTATCTTCCAAGAACTTGAAAAACAGCTCTTTATCCATGCCAGTTAATCTGTCATAATTTTTATCTGTACGAATAACAAACCCATTTGTTTTATTAAGGTATTCCAATATAAATTCTTGATATTCTTTTTCAGTTAATATTTTATTCATAATTCACCTCTTTTATTCACTAATACCTTTTAGGGATATTAGAACTCCACACAGATATTGGCTTTTCACCTTTTACTTTTGAGAACCAGAGAAATTCAACCCCTTCTTCTAATAATTCTTTTTCAGAAGATGGAGAAACTCCAATAGAATTGATAAAATCAAACTCATATGGAATTTCTATATATGGTACTAAAATTCCGTTTATAGCTCTACTACGTAAATCTAAACCAGCATAATTTGTAATATTATATATTGCACAACGATATTCTTTTTCATTTTCATAAGATTTATGCTTAAAGAAGATATTGTATAATTCTAAAGTTCTGACAAATGACTTGAGGAATTTTGCTTTTACCTCTGTATTATCATTTATTAAATCACTATATAGGTTGTAAATATGGTTGTAACTTAGTACAACATCCTTGACCAATTCTTCTTGTTTCTTCTTATTGTATATAACTTCTCCATGAATAAATTTAAGAGCAGGTGCGTTAGGAGAAATATCAAAAGGATAAGATGTAAAACCGATATTGTAACCAACAGAATTTATATCTTTTGTATAATAATTCCACATTTCAAGGTTATCTCTATCTTTGGAAAAAGAAGCTATATAAACATAATCAGCAAACAGCTTATCATTATCTTTTTGATAGAAAACACCAGTTTTGTACGATTCAACTATGTTTCTAATATCTTTATGAAACTCTTCATTTATTAATGCTTCTTGATATTTATCGGGGAATATAGGTAATAAAGTAAATATATAATTAGTCTCAGAATAATCATTTAAGAATTTCGCATTTGAAAACCAAAATCTACCAGACCTTATAATGCTTTTAAGTCCTTCAGCAGAAGTATAATGATATACAGACCCTTTGTGTTGAGTCTTTTCATTTGCAAGTTTTTGTTTTAAATCATTTTCTATATTTATAAGTTCGTTTTCCAATGCCTATTAATCCTTTATTCCAAGTTCATTTTTAATATAGCTATAGAACTCCAATATTTTTTTATTGTTTTCTGTATGTATTTCTGCCATATTATTTGATTCTTCCAAACTTCTATGGAAGTCTTCAAACAAATCATAAAAGTATTCCATAGTTTCATGTCTGCCAAAGATACTTTCTATCTGTATTTCATTCCACAGGTCTTTTGTTGCTTTAGACATCTTTGGACATTTATTATCTCTTATATCCTTTTCAAATCGCATAGCAAAATCATACATCTTTTGGTATAGCAATTCTCTTTTGCGTTTGAGATATATTTTTTCGTCTCGGTCAAACTTTATCTTATCTATAAAGAAACTAGATAAAAATGTTAGTACTATAGTAACAATAACAGCAAATATTTGAGTATTAACAAAAGCTTTAAGAAGTTCTATCATCTATACAACCTCCTTTTTGCCTGTTACATACTCATAAATCATAGTCTTTTTGTACTCTTCTAGAGTTTCTAGTTGTTTTTGTTTATCTTCTATAACAGCGTCAATCTCTGCACTCTTAGAATCAAGAAACTCTACTATACTATTTTGTATTGTTAAGGGAGGAATTATTATTAAAGTATCTTCTAATCTTTCAGCGGGTAAATCCCATTGACCTTCTCTAATACCCCCTGAGAGTCTCCTAAATTCGTCTTTATAACAACTCCTTAAAAGATAATGAAAATAGCGTTTATTGTAATTACTCTTTTTAAAAGAATATACATAATAAGCAGGACTTACTATTCCTTCATTATTAGAAACAGCAACTGAGCCTTGCCATGCTTTCATTTTGTTAACTACAAAATCTCCAATTCTTACAAATTTATATTTGGAAGTATCTTCTGATGTAACATTATGATTATCATCTCTGCTACTTTTAGGAATAACACCATAATCACGATATAATGACAATACAAGCAAGTTTCCTTTATTTTTAACTTCATTTCTATACAATTGATGCTTAAATTTTTTTATTTTCCAATCTTTAGGTATTTGTCCAATCCATTCAATACCACTGTCTTTTATTTCTGCATTAGGGTCTAATCCTTTTGTTACAGCTTCTGTAATTACAGATTTTTTGTATTCTTCTAATGTTGCAATCTGTTCTTGTATTTCAGCAGAAATCGCATCAATCTCTGAACACTTAGAGTCAAGAAAATCTGCTATTTTTTCTTGCTCTTCAATTGGGGGTACTGGAGTCTTTATAGCTCCTAACTGCTCTTCTGTAAATGAATGCCTTAGATTTTTTGCTAAGTGTAACAACTCCTTTGTTGTGTCTATCATCAAATAGTAATAGTAATAATAACGAGAACTATTATTATTTTTCATTATAAATTGGCTATAGGCAGGACTCGTTAAACCTTTATTTTTTATAAGCCCAATGCATCTTGGTGTTACATCGTAATCAAATAAACACATTAATAGATTATTAGGATATAACTTTTGATATCCATCAAAAGTAGTTGGCATTTTCCCACCAGCATCTAAATCTCTTATAATTACCCCATTTATAGTAAGTGATAAAATATCTTGTCCTTTGTATATAGGACATATATCCTTGATTTTACTCATTACATACTTATTTGACATAACTTGCCAATTTATAGGAATTTGTCCAACCCACTCTATGCCACTGTCTTTCATCTCAACCATAACTACACCCCAAAAAGTTTCTTGATTTTTTCATCAACAGAATTTTCTAGCTGAAGAAACTTTTGTTTCAACTCTTCTGAAGGGGTAGGTTGTTGATATTTATAGAAATATCTTGTAAAAGGAATTTCTGCACCTGTCTTTATTGTAGGCTTCTTTGTGTTAATGTTTTCTTCAAAGAAAGCTTTTGCATCAGGTATATGAGGTAATACTTCTTTTTCCATATATTCGCTAATATCCATTTCATAAGGTACTAATTCAATATCTTTAGTATCCTTATCATATATAATTTCACCTTTTTTATCTCTTTGAATGTCAGCATTTTTATCCATTTTAGATAATCCAACAACAAGTTTATCGATATCTTTTTTAGATATTTTATCTTCCAAAGAGTCTGTCATTATTTTGGTTAATACAGGAATAAAGCTTTCTGGATTCATATATAATTTCTCAGAAATATTATTAGTTAATGTTTCAACAATTGCATCATATGTCGGTTTATTTCTTTTGTAAGAATCTAATTTATCCTTCTCTTTTCCAGTTAATTCATTTTTTTTTTCAAGCTCATAAACCTTACTTTCGTCATATAAATAGCTTAAAGTCCCCTTAGATAACATTTCCTCAATTCTTTCTTGAGTAATACCGTAGCTTCTTTGTAGAGGTTGCATTACAGAATATTCTCTATATAAGAATTCTGTATTTCTATATATCTTAGAAAATTCAGACTCTTTAAAATCTGCATACATTTTAGTTATTGTTGCTCTATCTTCTGGTGTAAATTCATTTTTCTTGTTACCCAAAGGTTTTCTTAGTTTGTGATAAACATTAGAGGCATCAATAAGTTGAACTTTTCCTTTTCTCTCTGCTCTTTTATTCTTGGATATTACCCAAATATAGGTTGAAATACCCGTGTTGTAAAATAAATCTGTAGGAAGTTGAATAATAGCTTCTATTAAGTCATTTTCAAGCAAATATCTTCTTATTTGAGATTCCCCGGAAGATGTTCCACCACTAAACAAAGGTGAGCCGTTTTCTATAATAGCTCCTCTTCCAAGTTCATTATCCATTTTTGCTATAGCTGATTGAATAAATAATAATTGACCATCTCCACCACTTGGTAAACCTGCTCCCCATCTTCCATTAGGAGCTTTTAAATATTCATCTCGAACAGCTTTTTCTTGACCTTCTTTCGCATCAGCTCCAGCCCAAGGTGTTCCAAATGGTGGATTTTCTAGTAGAAATCTCATTTTAGTATCAGGGAAACAATCTTCTTTGAATGTATCAGCATGCCTGAAATTATCAGCATTTTGACCTTTAATAAGCATTTCAGCTAAGCCAACTGCATAAGAAACCCCCATAATTTCCTGCCCAAATAATCTTACATCAGCACTAGGATTATAGTGTTTTAAATAGCTATATGCTGTTGATAACATACCCCCTGTACCACAGGCTTGGTCGCATACTGTGATAATTTTACCTTCATCGAATATATCATCACAGCCTTCTGCTATAAGAAGAGATACGCATAATTTAATAATGTCTCTACCAGTATAATATTGACCAGCATCTACATTTTGAAAGAATCTTCCAATCAAATTTTCAAATATATAGCCCATTTTTATACTATCATATGTATCTGGACTTAAATCTAATTCAGAGAAAGCTTTTACTACAGAATACAAACAACCATCTTTGTTCATTTTATCTATGTGTTTGTTTATTTCAAGCTCTGCTAAAATATCCTGTACATTCGCAGAAAAACCTGTAACATATGATTTAAAGTTTTCTTTTATATGGTCAGCATCATTACATAATTCAGCTAAAGTAAAACGACTTGTGTTATAAAAAGGATAGCCAGAAATTTTATACATAGCTTTTGCAGGATATTGTGGATTAGCATCATAAGTTTTTACAACTTCAGCCTTAGTATCCTTTAAAGCACATTCTAGCCTTCTGATTATTGTCATAGGAATAATAACATCACCGTACTTATCTGGCATATATGAGCCTCTTAATTTATTGGCAATACTCCAAATAAAATTGGCTTCCTGTGTTATATCAACAGGACTATCATCCCACAATAAATCGACTTTCTTTGTAACTTCCATAGCACCCCCTTCTTTTAAAAGAGATTGTACCATAAACATATGCCAAGTAATATTACTCGTTCAATTATTCTAAATGCTTGGCGTAAAGTACTTTATCAGTATATGCAGCAGCTTTTCTTAATAAAGATTTATAAACTTCATAATGCTGTTCTGTATATTTTTTCAGTAATGGTATAATTAGATTTCTAATTCTTTCTTCATCAGTAATATTCAATATAACTTTTAGTTGAATATCAATATTTTCAGATGGAATATCTTTTACTTTTGTATTTTTATCGTTTAAAATTGCAATGATATCTTGTTTTATTTTATGAGCAGGATTTTGAGGATTTATTTTGTCAGGTACAAAATTATTGTCATTTTCTATACGAGCTAGGAGGTAATCCTTGCCTTGTTTACTATCTTCTTTGTTTTTATTTATTTCTTTCAGCAATGCTTCCTTATTAAATTCTGGATTAATTTGCATCTCTAAATATACATAATAGTAAAAAGGTAAATATTTAACGGAAAATCTACAAAATGAATCAATGTAACTTAATGGCGATTGAGTTCCTGTTTGTTTTAAATATGTAAGCAAGAGGTATTTTTCTGTGATGTTTGTAGGTACAATTTTTTCAATCGTACTCGACTTTTTAACTACAGCACTAGATACCTTAGGAATCTCTCCAATAAGCTTAAGTGTTGGAGCTCCTTTCTTTTCTGAAAACTCACCTTCCTTAATAAAATTAATTTCTTTCATTGTTTCAGAATCAATTAATACTTTGGCTTTGCTATTATTCAAAAGGAGTTCACCATTTTTCATATTTAGCAATGAAACTTCTCCAATCCCAATAGTAGCCATTTTAGATATTGCTTTTAACCAACATTCTCGTTCAAGGGCTTGTCTATTTTCCAATAATAAAATCAAATCAGGATACTTTATTTCACAAGTTTGGGCATTATATCTATAATATATTGCTCCTTCTCTTGTTATGGGTTCAGAAGTTTGATTAGAGCTTTTACATATAACTGGTTTATTTTTTGATGGATATACATAAATTACACCAATATTTAAGTCTCCATAACGAATTAATCTCCGTTCATATCTAATTTCTGGAGCAAAATATTCGTTCAATTTCTTCGTAAATTTTTCATCATCATATGTTTCAAAGATATCATTCGATAATCCTACAACTATCCTAGGCTTATCCTTTACACCAAAGATTATGTACCCTCCATCCTTGTTTGAAAAAGCTGCCATGGTTTTTATATATTTAGGTATTGCTTTAGTATTAAAAGATTCCTTAAATTCAAGAGTAGAAGATTCTCTAGAGATAATTTTATATGGGTTGCTATTATATTTAAAGACTTTCCCTAATCTTTTTTCAGAAAATGGGTCAAACATTACCTTCCTCCATATGAATTATACTACAAATTTATACCAGATGTCTTTATAGGTTAATCTTAATTACTAATCAATGTATAATATTAATAAATATTACTCTATTTGTGAGGAAAAATGGCTAAATACGGTGAATTAACAACAGTTGGAGAAATGCTCAAGGAAGATTTTATTGAGCCATATAACCTTACACAAAATGCTCTAGCCAATGTTATTTTTGTTCCTCCAAACAGAATTCATCAAATAATAAAAGGACAAAGAAGAATCACAGCTGATACTGATTTACGCTTAACTACTTATTTTGGTCTTTCTCAAGGCTATTTTTTGAGATATCAAGAAGACTATGAACTCAGAATTACAAAACGTGAAATAGCTGATGAAATTAGCAGAATAAAACCAATAAAAGCTTTAGGATAATTAAACATTAAACGAGAGCCAACTAGAATCGTTTTTAAGAGGTTTTAGATTTGCTTTGTGTAAATTCCTCACTCAAAACACATGCCAGTCTTGTAGGACAAGCTAGGAGCTGCTTTTAAACTAATTAATATTTAAACAAGTAAAAAATCGCAAATAATATTCTCATCATTAAATATTGTTGGATTGTAGTTCTTAAATATTTCATTGTAAATTTCTTGGTATAATTCAGAATTGCTTTTTTCCACCCTAGCAAGTTTTGATATTGCATTAAAATTATTGTTAGAATTTTTTCCTCTATTCATTGCTGCAATTTTGTATTTGTAGCAATTTGCACTTTGCGATAATAATTTTACTGATAATTCACGAATGCCTGATATTTTTTTAGGCTCTTTGATTTGAAAAGCTTGATTATGTTGAAAAACATATTTTTTAAGTATTTCCTTGTAAATAATATCCAATTTTTTGTATAGATACCCCTTTAGTATTGCTTCTAGCAGATGCCTTATAGATAAATAATCCTGATAAAGTCCTGTTAATTCTTTTGCAATAGGCTTTAATCTAATACTTTGATGTAATTCAATTTCAATTCTAAGTATATTTAAATTTTCCAGATATACTGTATTAGTTTCTTTGTTATAGGCATCGCCTAGCATTGATATTTCATCTTCAGATAATGAAGATTTTAAAGGTAGGATATATGTATTGTATTTAGAATAATATTCTGCAACCTTATCATAAAATCTTATTATCATAGTTCCTTCAATATCGGAATCTGGATTTTTATGTGTAGACTCAAGATAAACTGTTGAAACATTCTCATCATCTGTTTGTTCCGTTTTAGGTGTTTTCCCATAAGGAAAAGTGCATTTTGTCAACATTTCTAAGACTTCAGAAACAGGTGAGCTTAAAAGAAAATCTTCGCATAAGTCTAGTCTCGTCAATTTGACTTCTTTTTGGAATTTTTCCTTATTTAAGGTTATATTTGCAAGAGCTTCATACAAAAGACTTTCTTCTGGCATTTGTAAGTTATGATTTTTATTACAATTAGGCATTTTTTGTTTTGCCGGGTTAAATTCATAAGAAATCCATCCCTTACTTTGTAATGGACGTGTATTATAGTATTCTTTTATAGTCTCATTAATTAATGTTCTCTCTTCTAGACTTACTAAACCCTTTCTATATAGCTTTTTAATCTTGTCAATTATAATGTTGTTGAATAAATTTATTATATTATTTTCTCCTTTAAAAGTGCAGTGTATAACTTGTGTAATACATTTGTTTGCTTTCTTGTTCTTCTCACATATTTAATCATTTTTTTAATGTTATTTTGTTGCTTTTTATCTAAATTTGAAATATATTCTTCAACTGTAGAATCATCTAAAGAAGCTAATTCATTTGCAATAATAATGTAGTCTTCTTTATATGATTCAAGGTTAAACCTTTTAATTAACTCTTCATCTATAATGGAATATTGTGATATCTTCTGAAAAGAAAGCTTTTTCATTACATACCAAACGAATTTATCAATATAATCCTTTTTCTTCTTGCTTTTAGAGGTTTCTTCTAAAAAAATATTATATGTTTCACAAGGATTATATTTATTACGAGCCTTTTTAATAGCTTTTTGTCGTAGCTCCTCATGTTGTTTTGTATAACTTAAGACCTTAGATAGGTTATTAAGATTAGAATATAAGTATTCATCTTTATCAGATACCCAAGGATAAAAATCCTGCCTTGAGTTTGGTGAAAAACTTTGCCTTATATAATTGGTGATATCATCAACAGAATTTAAACCAAACAAGGTAGATTTAATGCCAAGATAACCTTCTTTTGTTGCGAATAATTTTATAATAATATTTCTTGAACCTTCTTTTTCTTTTTTAGAGTTAGTTTTAAATGTTGGATTTTCATTATCGTAAGGTGTATGAAATCTTGAAAGAGTATGAATAAAATAAGCATTTTTAGGCTTATATTTAAAGGTTATAGAGCATTCTTTTTCGTTTTTGGAAATATTTAAAGTTTCTTTATCCTTACTATCTAATTGGTACATCTCCCATATTAGGTCTCTTGCTTTAAATGCTATTGGTTGGTATATGGATACATTAGTTATTCCTATGATTACAGGAACTATAAAAGATAAGCTTTTGGTAATAAAATCATTAAAGGTAAATTCTATTTTTGTTTTGCCTAAATTACCATCTATTTCAATACTATTAAAAGTTTCGATTATGTAATTATAAAGATGGTCAAGTATTATTAAATTCAACAAAGACAACCCATATACAAATGCTGATATTTCGTTAGAATCCTTTAAGGAAGAATATTTAATGAAATTAACAGGATTTATTATGAATCTAATATCTTTAATAGTGCTATTTCCATCTGATAATATACTGTCTTCTTCATATTTATAGTTAGGTTCTATCCTAATAAATTTTTGAACAACTTTGTTTTTTACATCAACTAATATATTAGGAATTGATATTTGCATATATTTGATTAGATAAGAAATAATATTTGGAATATTAACTGGTTTAGATAATTGTATTAATGCTTCATTAGAATAAGACATAATCCTATTTATAAATACATTTTTAAAGTTAATATTATATAAATAACTATCATTACATATTGAGTATAATAACTCATCTAATAATGTACTATAATTATTTATTATTTCTTCTGTAGTAGTTTCATTATAATAATTATTTAAAATATATTTTAACGATTCTATTATATATTTTTTACCAATTGTTAAGGTTATTTTTGGTATATATGATTTTTCTTCTAAACTAATCATACCAATGTTTTTAGGTATTATGTTATGCTGTGGTGAGTGTAAGTCCTTCCTTTTACCTATAGAATTATTTGATTTACGTTTATTTTTATTATTACTATTGTTTTTATTTGACCTAATGTCCAGATTCTCCATTATATAATTCCCTTCTGATTCTCTCATTCCCCTAATCAAAAAAAGAGAAGGGAGGAGTGATGGAGAATCTTTCATCACTCCTTTCCTTAAAATATAATCATCAGTAATTACAGCATTCTTCTATTTCTTCTTTAAGTCGTCTTTCTCTGGCGGCTCTTTGTGCTTCCCAAAGTTCTTTCCATGTCGGTTCTGTGGAAGATGTTTTTTCTCCTTCTTGGAGAGGTCTATCTTCTCTAATTACTTCAATTTTCGTCATATAATTTAGCGTGTAATCAATTGTTTTATTTCTATATCCCTTCTTATAAGTACTTACCCTCGCATAAAAAGTAATAACATCACCTTCTTTTAAATCGAGATTTTTTAATTGTTTGTGTACAGTTTTCCATAAGTGGTCTGTTACTAATTCTTCATTATCATCTGCAAGCAAATATAAATCCTTTAAAAGGATAGTTCTTTCAGGAAAGCCTTTATGTTCATTTGACTTAATACCCATTCTTCCAACAGTTGCTCTATATCTTTCTCTAGTTTTATTACCGATTTCTTTTACTTTATTTCTCATCATAACCCCCTTTTATATCTTTTGAAGTCAACTCTGACATAATTTCCAATTCAGTTATCAAATTAGATAAACTGAATCCAAGTGCTGTATAAACGATGTCTGATATTTTGACTTTGTGCTTTTTAGCTAAAGTTTGTAGTTGTTTAATAAGATATTCAGGTAATTTAACCTTTACACTGGACTGCAAAGAATTACTAGCTAATACATTCATATTTCTTATTGCATATTTATCTTCCATAAGCTTTCTAATAGAAGATTCAATAAAATCATTCATAATAATATGTTTTTCCTTTTGGTATTCTAGTAATTCATTTTTGACCCAATTAGGTAACATAAGTTTGACTTTGCTGTTTTTATGTTTAGTTATATTTTTCATAATTTCTCCTTCATCACTTACACAAGTTATAGAGCTCATTTACTTGTTGTTATTTAGATTTTGTTCTTCCTTTTGTCCAAGTTCACAAATTTTAGCGACATAGGACGTTAACCTTCTTACTTCCTCTTGATTAGAAGTTAAGCTGGCTCTGTGGAGTCTTATTGTGAAATTGTCAACTTTAAGTTCCATTTAACGTCCTTTTTTTTCTTCTCTATTTTCATTTAAAGCTTTTTGCGAAAATTTAACCTTAACTTTGGTTATAACTTTGGTTATAACTTTATGAATGATGAAGAATGTTTATAAGGTATGGACTGAAAAGTAGCGTTATATTTACTTTTTGGGGATTTTTTACTATAATTGAAATATGAAAAAAGCTGTTTTATATGCAAGGGTATCAAGTACAAAACAAGATAAAGATGGGT
>CALVWG010000062.1 GCA_944364655.1 uncultured Bacilli bacterium
ATAAGTCAATAATTTATTAAGAGACATTTTCACTAATTATTAGCGAATTTACTATAATATAAAACAGAGACATTTTCACTAATTATTGTTTACTAAAAATAGAGACATTTTTAGTAATTATTCACACCTTATTTTTGAATAGATTCATTTAGAATTGACTTATGGAAAATATTTTGTTAAAATTTTTAAAGAAAAGAAACGCGGAGGTGAATAAAATGGCTAAAAAAGTAACAAACAAAAAACCTTTAACTGTTAATTCAAGAAGTAAAGCAATGAACGCTACAAAAAGACGTCAAAAGCCAAATTTACAAAAGAAAACTATTAATGGAGAAAAAGTAATTATCAGTGCTCGTGAAGCAAAAAAAGCTAATTAAGAATATCGAAAATGATATTCTTTTTTTATAAAAAAAATTAGCTATCTAGCTAATAATTTAATTTGTTTATTGTAGTCATCATGCATACAAATAAATGATCCACTTATAACAATATCAACATAATCTCTTATTAAAAAAACAGTTTCGTCATTGATTCCTCCATCAACGGCAATATTAAAAGTTAAACCATTTTCATCTTTATATTTTTTTAGCCATTTTAATTTATTTAAAGTTTCTTTAATAAAATTTTGACCTCCTTTACCAGGATAGACACTCATAATTAATACTTCATCTATTTGTTCTAAAAAAGGTCTTAATTTTAAAACGTCAGTATCCGGGTTAATAGCTAATCCTTTTTTTATTTTTAATTCATCTAATTTAATTAAACTATCTAAAAAATTAGGAATTTCAAAATGAATAACAATTGTTTCAGGTTTTAAAACACTTAATTTTTCAATAATAGGAATTGGTTTTTCAACCATTAAATGAATGTTTAAGGGCTTTATATGATTTTTTAAATTCTCAATAGTTTCTTCAATTTGTAAATTATTATTTTTAACAAATATTCCATCCATTAAATCAATATGAATATAATCAGCATTAGATTTATTAATTAATTCAATTGTTTTTTTTACATCATATTTGCTTTTTAAATAAGAAACGGCTATTTTCATTTTTTTACCTCACTTATCATTTTTTGATAGCTTTCATAACGACTTGGACTGATCAAGTGATTTAAAAGAGCATCTTTAACACCACAATCTATTTCTTTTAAATGCATGCAATCACGAAATTTACATGTATACTTTTGAAATTCAATAAAACTATTTTTTATTTCTTCTTTACTATATTCTGACAAATCAAGACTAGAAAAACCTGGTGTATCACATAGCCAAATCCCAAAAACATCATAAATTTCTGTATGTCTTGTTGTATGTTTACCACGATTTAAAGAAAAAGAAATTTCACTTGTTTTAATATTTAAATTAGGATCCAGTTTATTTATTAAAGTACTTTTCCCAGCTCCTGTTTGACCAGTTAAAACTACTATTTTATTTTGTAAATATTCTTTTAGTTTTGTAATGTTATTTATGTCAAATACTTTAAAACCAATTTGTTCATACATTTTTTTTATTTTTTCATAATTAGTCAATTCTTCTTTATTTAATAAATCTAATTTAGAAAAATATAAAACTGGTTCAATATTAGACATAATTGCTAAAGAAATTTCTTTATCTAAAAGTAAGCTACTGTACATTGGCTTATAAAGAGATGTCACAATTAAACAATAATCAACATTACAAACATTAGGTCTTTTTAATTCATTTTTTCGTGGCAACAATTCTAAAATATAATTATTTTCTTCATCGATTAAACAATAATCACCCACCAAAGGGGTTTTCTTTTCATTACGAAATTTTCCCCTTGGTGTACAAACATATATTTTTTGATTAGCTAAAACTGTATATGCATTGCTAATATTTTTGACAATAACACCTTTTAACATAAGCCACTTTCTTCACATGAATCTGGACTAGCTGGTTCTTCTGCTGTGTCGCTTTTTTTAGCCACTGTTATAACAATAGAAGCTCCACTTACGATTCGATCACCTTTTTTACGACTCTGACCAATTACAATTCCAGGTGAGTGCTCACTATCTTCTTGTTCAACTTTAGTGACTGTAACATTATATTTTTTTAGGTATTCAACTACATCATCATAAGTGTAGCTGCCATTTGTAAAATCCGGATATTTATCAACCTCTGGAATATATAATGTAACATAATCACCTTTACTTACTTTTTCTCCCTCTTTCGGAGTTTGATCAATAATGGTATTTTCTTCAGCATTTTCATCATTAGTACTCTTTTTTTCAACAATAACTTGAACACCTAAAGCTTCCAATTTGCCTTTTATTTCTAAATAATTATTTCCGGCATAGTTTTCTAAAGTTATTTTTGAATCACCCTCGCTAACCCATAATGTGACTTCTGTACCTTTTGTTCTTTTGGTATTAGCTAAAGGACTTGTTTTAACTACTTTACCAACTTCAATTTCTTCAGAAGCGGTTTTTTGTTGATCACTAGCTACCGTAAAGCCAGCATCTTGCAATGTTTTTAAAGCATCTTCAACACTATAGCCTGAAACATCTGGCACGGTTATTTCTTTATTATAGGTCAAAGCTGGAATGAGTAAAACTATTGTTGTGATTGCAACAATCAAAAAAGTAAAAATAGAAGCTAAAACTATTAAAAGTTTATTTTGTTTTTTTAAATCGTTTTTAGTTATTTGTTTAGCCAATACTTCATCACTACTTTCTTTTTTTTCGACTTTCTTTTTGTCTTCTTTTGGATTTTCTTTTACTTCTTCTTTTTTTACAGCTTTAACTTTTTCTTCAGAAAATTCTTTATATGGCAATTTGATTTTTTCTTCGTTTTCTCTTGATTCATCTAAGCAAGTTAATAAATCATTATGCATTTCTCTGGCATCAGCATATCTATTTTTAGGATTTTTAGCTGTTGCTTTAATAATAATATTTTCAACACTTTGAGGAATATTTGGTAACTCTTCTCTAATGCTTGGTAAAGGTTCTTTTAAATGTTTCAAAGCAATTTCTACAGCGTTGTCGCCTTTATATGGAAGTTTACCAGTTAATAGTTCATACATAACTATTCCCATAGAATAGATGTCACTTTGTAAGGTGCTTCCTTTACCATTAGCTTGTTCTGGTGGCAAATAATGGACACTACCCATTACAGAGTTAGTTTGCGTAAGCTGAGTTGAATTCATTGCCATGGCAATTCCAAAGTCCATTATTTTAACTAGGCCGTTTTCTAAAATCATAATATTTTGAGGTTTAATGTCACGGTGAATTATATAGGAATCATGCGCGACACTCATGCCATCGGTTATTTGAAGCATTATGTCTATAACTTCGCTCAAAGTTAATTTGCCCCGTTTTTTGATTAGATCTTTTAAATTTCTACCTTCAACGTATTCCATAACGATATAATATTGGCCATGATCTTCGCCAACATCATAGACTTCTACAATATTCGGGTGCGTTAAACTACTAGCGGCTAGTGCTTCTCGTTGAAATCGTCTAACAAATTTTTCGTCATTAGCTAAATCTCCTCTTAAAACTTTAACGGCAACATCTCGGTCTAATATGGTATCATAAGCTAAATAAACATTAGCCATGCCACCTTCACCAATAGCTTTAATGATTTGATATCGATCGCTAATCTTTTGACCTTTCATTATCATTCTTGACACCTACTTTTCATACTTAAAAATGCCACTGATATGTTGTCTTGTCCACCTCTTGCATTACATTTTCGAACAATTTTTTTAACTTTTTCTTCTTCCGTTAAATCTTCTTCTAAAACTTTTTCGATTTGTTCTGTTGTTAGCATATTAGTAACACCATCACTACATAGTAAAATTCCATCTACATTTCTTTCAACATCAAAAATATCCATATCAACTTTTTCGCCAGCTCCTAAAGCTTTCATTAAAACATTTTTCTTAGGATGATTTTTAGCTTCTTCTTCCGTTAAATCGCCAGCTTCCACTAATAAGTTAACCAAAGTGTGATCTTTAGTTACTTTGTGTAAACGATTATTTTTTAAAACAAAACCTGATGAATCTCCAATATTACCAAATATCAAAAAATCTTTTGTTACTAAAGCTAAAACTAAAGTCGTACCAAGCCCTGTTGAGTCAGAATGATTTTTAGCATAATCTAAAATTGATTCATTTATTTCACTAATATTATCATTAATCCAATTAACAGCATCTTTTAAATTACCAATGCTACTCAAAGAAGAAAATCTTTTGCCTAAATGGGTTACGGCTAAACTTGAGGCAACTTCACCAGCTCGGTGTCCTCCCATACCATCGGCAACCATTAAAAGATATTCATCATTAGAATTTTTAACAATTGTCACAGAATCTTCATTGTGACTTCTAACCTTCCCCGCATCTGTTAAATAATATGATTTCATTAATGCCACCTCTTCATTTAGTTTATTATCCTATAACAAGAATATCAAAAAAAAAGAAATTCGTCTATTAATAACCTAAATATATAAAGTAATTTGACTATTTCTTTATTTAATTATACGTTTAATTTACAAAAAAAAGAAGGCACTTTACAGTTCTTCATTTTCTTCTTTCTCGATAAAATTTTTTTAAAGATCTAGCTTGTAAAAGGGCTAAATTAAATTTTTTTAATAATAACGCTTGTTGTAAATAGAATTTATAAGGCCAATTTTCTAAAATAGCTCGATCGGTTAATTCAATTATTGAACAAAGTCTTTTTTCTTTCCCAAAGCATAAAAATTCATAAGATTTTAAGTTGTATATATCCCAATCGCGATGAATAAACATAAAACGTTTATAGTGCTCTTTATCATTATCAAAAAGACTTATAGCTTTTAATTGAACATTGTTTATTAATAAATTATTATAAGAATTTTCATCTAAAATTTTATTAAATGCATAATAATTAACAAAAATAAAATTTACCTTTTCTTCTGTTAAATAACAAGAATTTTTAAATCTATTTTTTCCAATTTGATTAGTCATATATTTCCTCTTTCAATTTGAAAATTATTATATTATATTTTTTTTAAAACATCAATTTAATTTGACTAATTATTTCATGTTTTTTATAATAGTTTATAATAAAAAATGAAAATGAGATGATTGTATGTTTATAGAGTTATATAACTGTAATAATTATTATCATAGAATGATGATAAGGGAAATGGCAGATAACGATTATACGAAAAAGTATTTAGGTGAAATTAATAATGATACATTTTTTAATAAAGAAACTTATGTTTTTAAGGATTTAAGCAACAATTATATTGGCTTTATCTCTTGTTCTTTGCCAGTAGAAACACATTATGGAATTTCAATAACTTTATATTATGCAATTCATCATAAATATCAAAATAAAGGTTATGGAAGCAAAATGTTAGAATTATTTGAAAATTTTATTAAAGAAAATAAAAAAATTGATATAATTGTTTTGAACATTGAATCTGATAATTATGCAAGTCTAAAAGTAGCTCAAAAAAACAATTTTTCTATAGCCTATCAAGATGATGAAAATTATATTTATACAAAGTTTTTGACAAAAAAAAGAAGTCTTTAAACTTCTTTACTTCTAAGCTGACCACAAGCAGCAGAAATATTACTTCCAAATTCTTTTCTAACAGTAACATTAATTTTTTCTTTTTGTAACGTTTGATAAAATAAATCGATACTTTTTTTATCACTTTTTTGAAATTCAAGATGATTCGTTTCATTATAAGGAATTAAGTTAACATAAACATTCATTCCTTTTAATAAATTAGCTAATTCATAAGCATGTTCTATTTTATCATTTATTCCTTTTAATAAAACATATTCAATTGTTACTCTTCGATTAGTTTTGGCGATGTAATTTTTTATTGCTTTGATTAATTCATTTAAATGATAAACTTTATTAATTGGCATTATTTGACTTCTTAATTCATCATTTGGAGCATGAAGACTTATAGCCAAATTGATTTGAATATTTAATTCACTTAATAAATCCATTTTAGGAATAAGACCACAGGTAGATAAAGTTATGTGTCTAGCTCCTATAGATATTCCTTTAGGGTCATTGATAATTTTAATAAAATCAATAACATTATCATAATTATCTAAAGGCTCACCTATTCCCATTATTACAACTGAATTAATTCTTTCCTTGATTTCTTTTTCAATAGCTAAAATTTGACCAACCATTTCATAAGATTTTAAATTACGAACTTTTTTTAAGCGACCTGATTCACAAAATTTACACCCCATGTTACAGCCAACTTCTGATGAAACACAAACACTTAGGCCATAATTATGGCGCATTAAAACTGCTTCAATTTTTTCACCATCTTCTAATAAAAACAAAAATTTTTCAACATCAGTATCTATTTCTTTTTTGATAATTGTTGGTAAATTAAAAGAAAAATCATTTTTTATTTTATCTCTGATTTCTTTTTTTATATTAGAAAATTTTTCAATATCATTCTCTCTTTTTTGGTAAAGCCATTCAAAAATTTGCAGAGCTTTAAATTTTTTTTCATTTATACTAACAAAATATTTTTCTAAATTTTCTCTAGTTATACCATATATATTCATATTAACCTCTTAATTTTTATTAAATTATTATTTTATGATATTCGCCAATTTTTAATTTCTTCTTTATTTGCACCATTTAAATAATCTAAAACATTCATTACTTTTTTGCCAAAAGGTTTAATTTTAGTTATGTAAATGATGCCATCGTTGCAGGAAATTCCAATTGCATTTTTTAAAATTTCATAGACTTTACAAGGCTCTAAGTTTTCTTTTTTGATAAAGTAGGCCTCAATTATTTTAAATTCTTGGTCATTAATAGTAGCATTTGCAAGTGGCCAAGGATTTAAGCCCCGAATTTTATTAATGATATTTTTACCATTATCAAAAAAATTCAAATGTTCTTCTTCTCTTTTTATATTAAAGCCAAAAGTTACTAAGCTTTCATCTTGTTTAATTCTTTTGTTTGTTTTATTTATAATGCTCGGTAAAGTTTCTAAAAGTAAATCTGCTCCCATATT
The DNA here is from genome assembly GCA_944364655.1 of uncultured Bacilli bacterium. Lineage (GTDB taxonomy): Bacteria > Bacillota_I > Bacilli_A > RF39 > UBA660 > Ventrenecus. Next base: position 7,007 of record CALVWG010000062.1, read on the forward strand.
GGAAAGTTTTTCATGTAAAGTCAAAACGTTATCTTCTTTTAAAATTGTATATTCTTTTTGACTAATTATGTCACCTGCATCCATCTTGGAAGCCATATACATTATGGTAACTCCTGTTTTTTCTTCACCATTTATTAAAGCCCAGTGAATTGGCGCTCCTCCACGATATTTTGGTAGTAATGATGCATGCACGTTTATTGCGCCTAAGCTTGGATGATTTAATACGGCATCAGGAATAATTTGGCCGTACGCACAAGTAATAATTAAATCACATGGTGTTTCTAAAATTTTAGTATAATCACTTCTTATTTTTTCTGGTTGAAAAACGGGAACATTATGCTCTAAAGCCACATTTTTAACTGGACTAAAATTAATCTCTTGTTTTCTGCCAACTTTTTTATCTGGCTGAGTTACTACTAATAAAACATTAGTATTTTCTAACAACATTTTTAGAACTGGTACTGAAAAATCAGGTGTTCCCATAAAAATAACGCGTAAATTTTTCATTAATTTTTCCTTCTAACTAAATTAGCATTTTGTTTTTGATAATTTTCTTCTAATAACTCTAAGCAATTTTCTAATTCATCAAGACTTATTTTTTCTTCATCACTTAAATTAAACATTTTAGTCCAATCTTGGTAACGGATATATTGTTTACCGTATTCACCTAAGGAAGCATTTGGGACACTAAAAACTAATTCGCCATCAACCATATCTTCAAAGTTAACATAAACTTTGTTATTAGCTAAATCTTCATAAATAATTTTTAAAAAAGCTTCACCGCCAATGTCATTGACAGCCACAAACATTTCTTTAGATTTTTTAGCAACTACCTCTACACTGTCTTTTTTAACGGAATTTCCAAAGCGATCATAATAATAATTTCTTCTAATTGTTGGAATATTTTTGTTAACAAAAAAGAATCTTTTTTCGCCTTCTTCTAAATTGCCAACTTTTTCAATTAACCATAATGAATCTTTTTTAAATAAATTAGTCTCGGATGTTTTATCTTTTAATGGATCTATTATTTTATCATTAATTTTTTCATCAACTTCAGAACTAAAATCAACTAAGCCATCAAATATTTCTTTACCTTTTTCTTTGGCTTTTTCTTTATTTTCATCACTAGTTAAATCATCCCAAAAACTACTTAAAGATGTTTTTAAACCGCTATCATTAGCCATAGCAATTGTAGGAGAAGAAGCGGAAATAACTATTCCTAAAATTATTCCTCGCATTAATTTAAATTTCATAAACCACCTTTTTTTCAAGCAAAAAACACTTGAATCCTTTCTATTAAAATTTATGTTATTATACTTCAAAAAACAAAATATTGCAATTTCACTCTAGTAATTAAAATCGATATCCATTGTAACTTTTTTATTTAATAATACTAAATTATCAAGTTCTTTAAGTGCTTTAATTAAATTTTCATCAAAGCGATATTTTATTAATATTTCAAAGTGATAAATACCATTAACTAAAAACATATTAGCGGTTGTTGGGCCTAGAATAATTGTTTCTTTTGAAATTTTATTATTTAAAAATTCTTTGGCTTTATTAGCTTCTTTACTGACACTTTCATAATCTTTACTTTTAAATGTTAATAAAACTAAGTAATAAAAAGGTGGATATTTTAACGTTTTTCTAATATTCATTTCATATTGATAGAATTTTGCATAATCGTTATTTTTAACACATTGCAAAACATAATTTTCCGGCATAAATGTTTGAATTAGAACAGTACCTTTTTTATTACTTCGACCGGCTCTACCACTTGCTTGAGCTAAAAGAGCAAAAGTTCTCTCATTACTTTTATAATCAGCTATATTTAAAGAAGCATCCGCATCAAGTATTCCAACAAGGGTTACATTTGGAAAATCAAGTCCTTTACTAATCATCTGCGTTCCTAATAAAATATCATATTTGTGATCAGCAAAATCTTTAATTATTTTTTCATGCATGCCTTTATTTGTTGTACTATCAGCATCCATCCTTACAATCTTAGCTGTTGGAAATACATTTTCTAAATACTCTTCTAATTTTTCAGTACCCATTCCATAATAATTTAAAGATTTTTCATAACATTTAGGACAAAAATCATCAATGTATTTAGTATAGCCACAGTAATGACAACGTAAATTTTTGGAACTTTTATGATAAGTCATGGTAATATCACAATTTGGGCAACGATAAGTATAGCCACAATTGGAACAGGTTATTGTCGTTGAATGTCCTCTTCTATTTAGTAAAAGCATTACTTGTTCTTTTTTATTTATTTTTTCGATAATAGCACACTCTAACTCTTCACTTAAAATATTATGCCTATTTTTTACTTCTTCAGTCATATCTATTAAATTAACTTCTGGTAAGATGGCATTTTGAGCTCGTTTTTTTAAAGCAAGATACTTAAATACTTTTTTTGAAGCCCTAGCCATTGTGTAAAGCCTTGGTGTTGCACTTCCTAAAATTAAAGGACACGAATGATTTGCGCTTCTTTTTAATAAAACATCTAGTGCATGATATCTTGGATTATTCTCTTGTTTATAAGATTCTGAATGCTCTTCATCCATAATAATTATTCCTAAATTTTTAAAAGGGGCAAAAGAAGCACTTCTCGCTCCAATACAGATACTTACTTCGTCTCGGATAATTTTACGCCACTCATCATATTTTTCACCATCTGATAAGCCACTATGCAAGACAGCAATTTGATTAGGAAAACGGGCATTAAATCTTTTAACAAATTGGGGTGTTAAACTAATTTCGGGAACTAAAACTAAAGCCTGTTTATTAATTTTTAAAACTTCTTCTATTAACGCTAAATAAACTTCGGTTTTACCAGACCCTGTAACGCCATGGAGTAAAAAAGTCTCTTTTTTTCCTAAACTATTTTTAATTTCTAAAAAAGCTTTTTGTTGTTCATCATTTAAAACTTTTTTTTGCGTATTTTCTTCTTCATTTATTTGATAACGATAAACTTCTCTTTCTTCTAAAACTAAAAAGCCATTTTTTAATAAAGTTTTAACTGCTGAAGCACTTACTTGATTGGCTCTACTTTTTAAAACTTCTTGTTCATTAGAAAATAACTTTAAAATATCTTTTTGACTTGATGTAGAAACTTTTTCTAATAGTTCATCTAAATCTCCAGTTAATTTTAAATAAGCAACTTTTTTTTCTTTAATATTATTTTTTTTACTAGCTTTTAAAGCTTTGGGTAACATTACATTATAGCAACTACATAAACTACTTAAAGTTTTTGCTTGCAAAAAACGTCCCAAATCAAGCATTTCATCATTTAAAACAGGTTCTTCATTGATAATCTCTAAAACATCTTTGGTTTCGATGTCTGAATCATTTTTTATTTTTAAAATATAACCTTCTAATTTTTTATTACCAAAAGGCACCAAAACTCTTTTGCCTACTAAAGCTTCTTTTTGTAAATTATCCGGAATATGATAAGTAAATGTTTTATCGACATGTTTATTTTGAATTTCAACTAATATTTCTGCATACATTTTCATCACAAAACAAGTATACTATAAATCAAAAATAAAAACAAATGCTCGTTAAAATTTCACTTTATTTTATAGCATTTGCCTTTTTTTACTAAATAAACATTTTTAGCATTATCCATAAGTGCTTGATCATTATAAGAATCAGTATAAACAGTATCAATTTTTTTATTTTTATATTTTTCTTTAAAACTTAAAACTTTATTTTCACCAAAATTTAAAAAATTAATTTTTCCTTTTTCAATATCAATTTCTGAACAAATCAAATGTTTTGTTTTTAATTCTTCTTTAATTTCATCTATTAAAAAATAAGGGCTGCAAGTTAAAATAACATCGTTTTTATTTATTTTTTTTAACATTTCTTGATCTAATTTATGTTTGTTTTTTTGCCAAAACAAAACAACCATTCCTTTAATAAATTCTTTATTATCTAAGACAACTTTAGCATATTTTTCTAAATTTTCTTTAAATTCATTTTTATCCATTTGGCATTTTTTATATTTTATTAAAAGTTTTATTATACCTGGGATATATTTTAATAAACGTTTTTTTCTTTTTATAATAAATAAGGTAAAATCAAAGACACTTTCCCCATGATAAATAGTGTTATCAAAATCAAATACTTGCATTATCTTCCTCTTCCCTTTTTTTCTTCTTTTTCTTCTGTAAAATACATTTTATACATTTGTTGTTTGACAATTTTTTCTTGTAATCTTTTTTGTAATAAAGACACTTTACTCCACATTGTTCGGTATTCTTCTTTATTAATTTGGTTTTTATATTTTTGTTGTAATATTTTTTTCATTTTAGCAGTTTCATCTAAACAAATAGTTGTGTCTCCTTCAGTTGCATGATCATCTTGTAATAAATCCATTACTAATTTAAAAAGGCGCCGAAAAGCCACTTGAAAAGAAAGCTTCAAAACTTTTTCTTTCATGCTAGGCTTAATAATTATTATTTCTTTTACTTCAATAAAATTACTATGATTTTTTAATTTTGGATTCATTTTATAGCCTAAATTTGCAATATTATTTTTATTTAATTTCTTTTTCAAGTGTTCTTTTTTTATAACATATGCCATTTTACCACCCTATTTATTTAATAAATCTTTTCTTCTTTTTTTGGTATTTTCTAAAGCCATTTCTTCCCGCCATTTTTTTATTTTTGCATGATCTCCTGATAGTAAAATATCAGGAACTTTTAAATCTCGATAAACTGCTGGCTTAGTATACGTTGGATAATCTAAAAGGCCATTACTAAAAGAATCATTTTTAAAAGATTCTTCTTTAATAACACCAGGAAGAAGTCTTACAACCGAATCAACTATAACCATTGCTGGGATCTCTCCACCGGTTAAAACGTAATCACCTATACTTATTTCTTCATCAACAAAGTTTCTAATTCGCTCATCAAAGCCTTCATAATGACCACAAACAATAATTAAGTGTTTTTCATTCTTTAAACTAAGAGCTTTACTTTCTTTATAAGGCACTCCCTGAGGACACATTAATATGACTTTAGAATCTTTTGTTTTAAAATGTTCAATAGCTTCAATTAAAGGCTCACATCTTAAAACCATTCCTTCTCCCCCACCATAAGGCGTATCATCTACTTGATGATTATTTAAATGAGAAAATTCTCTAAAATCAATCACATTAATTTCAACAGCTTTTTTTAAGATTGCTCTTTTAATAATTGATTCTTCTAAAATGCCTTCAAACATTTTGGGAAAAAGCGTTAAAATATCTATTTTCATAACATCAATCCTTCAAGGTTATCACCAATAATCTTTTGTTCTTTTATATTAACTTCTTTAATAAAAAAATCATTATAAGGAACTAAAAATTTTTTTTCACCAATAACACTTAACAAAACACTATATTTATTATACCTAACTTCTTTAATTTTTCCAACCATTTCTAAATTATTATAAATAGAAAAACCAATTAAATCACTAAATAAAAATTCATTTTCTAATAAATCTAAATCACTTCTTAAAACATAAATTTGTTGATTTCTAAATTCTTCTACTAAATTAATATCATTTAAATTATCAAAACAAATTAAATAACAATTTTTATGTTTTCGAACACTGGTAATGTAATGCACTTTGTCTTTAATATAAACTGGTTGATTATTTTTTAACACTAAATCTTTTCTTTCAAAATCACTAAAACACTTGAGCTCTCCTTTTAAGCCGTGAGTCCCCGTTGTATAACCAAAATATAATTTATTCATTATCTCTTTCCTTTACTAATCTCATACATTAAAATTGAAGCACTTACCCCTGCATTTAAAGATTCACATAAACTATTCATCGGAATATATAAAAATTTATCACATAAAGCTTTTATATTTTCACTCATTCCATTTCCCTCATTACCTATAATTAAAGCAAACTGATAAGGAAAAATAATGTTTTCTACAGTCTCCCCATTTTTAACATCTGTCCCATATATTAAATATTCATCTTTTATACCATTTAAAAATTCTTCTAAATTTCTTCTTAAAATATTTACATGAAAAAGCATGCCTTCTGTGCTTCTAATTACTTTTGAGTTATATACATCAACAGTATGTTCACTTAATAAAATATTTTTAAAGCCAAAAGCAACGGCACTACGAATTATTGTTCCAAGGTTACCTGGATCTTGAATATCATCTAAACACAAAATAGGGCCAGGCAAAAATTCTTCTTCATTTTTTTTACATACCGCAACTATATTAGAAGGTGTTACTTGTTCAGTAATTTTTTTCATAATTTCTTTGGTTACAATATAAGTAGGTATTCTATTATCTTTAATTTCTAATGTTGTAATTATTTCTAAAACCAAGCCTTTTTTCTTAGCTTCAGTTACTAAATGATCACCTTCTACTAAGAAGGTATTAGTTTTATCTCTTTCTTTTTTATCTTTTAGGCGACACCACTTTTTAACACGTTCATTTTTTAAAGATTCAATTTTCATTCTCTTAGCCTCCTTCTAGCTTCTTTATAGTGGGGATAATACTCTCTAACATGAGCCCAAAAATTAACACTATGATTTGCTTCATAAAAATGACATAATTCATGGATAATAACATAGTCTAATAAATCTATATCTTTTTTTAATAAATCACTATTTAAAGTAATTGTCTTATTACTTAAATTATTAACGCCCCATCTTGTTTTCGTTTTTCTTATTTTTAAACTAAATTTTGGAATATTTTTAAAATATGGAACAATTCTATTTATTTCATTTTGAAAAATTCTTAAGCATTCATTATGATAAAATTTATCTAAAGTTTTTTCATCCTTTACAAACAGACAATCTTTTTCAAAAAAAGGATCTTTACTAACGCTATCAAATACTCTTGTATAAGATTTACCTAAGTACCAAAAAAAAGAATCTTTTTCTTCTTCTTTAACTTTTTTTAAATACATTTTTAATAAAGAATCTTGATTTTTATTTAAAATACGCAATATTTCTTTTTCAGAAACAAATCTACTACAAGTAACTAATATTGTATTTTGATCTTTAAAACGCATATAGATATTTTTATTTGGTTTTCTTAATATTAAAACATTAAAAACATGATTATCTAATAGATACTCCATTTGAAACACCCTAAATAAATGATATCACAAAAAAAAGCACTTTAAAAGTGCTAGCTAGATGTAGGTGTTAAAATTATTTTGTATCCTCTAGCTCTTGCATCTCCAAATCCACATTGAAAGGCAAATATTCCGGCAGAAAAACCTTGTGTATAATAATATCCTCGGCTTGCTACTGGGTAAACATGATAAAAATATTGACTTATCATATCATTATACCAAGACGTTTTATAATTAAGACCAAAAGGTCCCATTTCGCCTGTTGCATCTCCTAATATTCTATTATTAAATTGATTATCTA
>CALVWG010000063.1 GCA_944364655.1 uncultured Bacilli bacterium
TTACTTATATTTAATCAAATCTATTCAAACTTACTCGAATTTTACAAACAATGAAAAGCCTTAAAAATAAAGGTTTTTTTGATATTTTACCATATATCACTAATTAGAGCTTTTTTTTCATACCCGAAAGGTCGAGGGTTCGATCCCCCCCGTCGCTACCAAAAAGATTTCTTCTCGAGCTTTTATGTTTGAGTTTGATAAAATAACTAATTCGTAATACGAACTAGTTCAGACTGCTAGCAAATATGCTTAGCAGTCTTTTTTTAGATAAATTTAATTTATCTAAACTAATAAAGCATTGCCAAACTCTCGTTTTCTATGTAAATATGAGGGTTAAGGTTGGAGCAATGAACATGTCAATGACTAAATGAAATTATAAAAATGATCATATAATAAAAAATACATTAGAAGAACCTGTATCATAAAAAACACTTGCAAAAAAATTAGAATTATATAGGCTTTAGTTTTATCGAAGAAATGTAAAAAATCTATATAGTGAGATTGGAAAAATAGGTATGTCACCTAGTGATACTTTTTAAGTCGATTTTTATAAAATATAATATTGGAAATAAACTCGATGAGAAAGACATGTGAAGAATGTAAAATAAATGCAGTTTATCAACGATTTTTGGGATTATCTATGCACAAAGATATGCTGAATTACTCAACATGAACTCAAAAGCATATTAGAAGATACAAAGAAATAGTAAAGTATTTAGTCAATATTTAATACCTTTATAAAAAAGGGTAATCAAAAAGCGATATATTCAAAATAAATATACCACTTTATCAATAGTCTGGAGTTTATTTAAATAACCTTAGATTATAGTCCAAAAGTATGAGCTTGATTTATGTATATATCTACTTTATCAATTCCAGAACCACGATTTCTTAAATATAATTTTTCTGTTTCTGATTTTCCAACCCCAACATCTGTTATGTCTTGGGAGTAGGATGTTCCTAACAAATTACCATCCTTATCATAAAAAACAGCAATTATCTCGATTTCATCAATTTCAACATCAGAATTGTTTTTTACTGTAACTAAACAATCATTTGAAGAATTTAAATTATAATCAATTTTAACGTTATCAGAATGATTTTCGTAAGAATTACTCCATTCAACAGATATGTCATAATCTGCTTTATCAAATGATTCATATGATTCAAAAAAGCTTACTACAGTGTATCCCGGTAGAATTGCATCATGTCCATCCTTGTCATTATCAACTAATGAATCATTTTCATAAAAGTTTACACTGATTTCAATATCGGGGATAACAAATGTATTATTATTAGTAATAAACATTACATAGTCGCCGTTTTTAGCTTTTTCAAATTTAATATCCAAATTAGCAATTATGTCTGCCTCGGCTGCTGGCATCGTGGATTGATATTTTTCACCATCAGTTTTAATGTCAACATCTGGCTCTGTTTTGTTTGGATTTGATTCGTTTTGTTTTGATTCTTCCCCTTTAGAACAACCTACTAATAAAGTCATACATAATATCATAATAAATACATATTTAATATTTTTCATAATCACACCTCACTCTACTAATAAGATTATCAGTTATTTTTAATATTGTAAATAACTTTATATAAAATATACATTCTAATTTATTCACTGAAAAGTCAAAATAATTATTCCAAAACAAAAAGCAGCATGTCATCTAAGCATACTACTTTTAATTAATCGCTTACAACTTACAACTTAGCACTTAATTCTTGTTAGTCTTAGCTATTTCTAAATATTTTCTTGAAGATCCACCGAACAAAAGGAGCAGCATAAAAGATCTGATAGAAAAAAACCATCGGGAAATTCAAGACAAATGTCTATATCCACCTAGCCATAAACGTGTCGATGTAACTTGGCCAAACAATAAGCATCCTATAAAGCTCATTATTGGGCACATCAAGCATACAATCATCGAAGAAATCGCAAGAACAACAAAAATTGGTTTGTCTTCTTTAGGATTGACCAAACGAAAAGCTAATTTTTGAGCAAGTTTTCCAATAATCAAAAACTCTAATAGAAAAGCAATAGTCCCCATAATTGGTAATTCCTTAAATGCTTCCAAAAATACAAAATTTTGCATTCCACCTACATTCAAAGAAACATTGTAACAAACCATACCATAAACCTAACCATAATGATTGTATAAATAAAATCTTGAAATCTTGTCTTAGGCATCTTAACACTCCCTTCTTGCCAATTTGACAATTAAAAGTGTTGTTCCTTCGTAATCGAATGTTTCCAATGAATACCTGTTCTTGTCAATATTTCAGTATCTATAGCATTTCTGCCTATGTCATCATAGTACAAAATTTCTATTTACGTAAGTTTTTTTCTATTTTTGTAGTCTTTCTTCCAAATAACGGTTAGCCTTGTCCTTTAATATATTCATCCTTTCAGAATCATTCTTATAACTAAAGCGATTAAATAATTGATTAACATAATCTTTTTCTTTAATCAATTTTAAACTACTATTAAATTCTAATCCAAAGACAAAAGCGATATAAGAAACCCAAATATCAATTCCTGTTTTTCTATCCTTACTTAAAATCGTTTTTTCCTTCATAAAATCATCAAATACCTTAT
>CALVWG010000064.1 GCA_944364655.1 uncultured Bacilli bacterium
AGAGTATACTAAAAATAATCGAATGATCTTAGGAGTTCAATTTCACCCTGAAATAGAAAATGATTCTAAAATTTTTGATTGGCTAATTAATTCTTGTTATCAAAAAAATATGCTATTAGTTAATAAAGAAAATAAAATACCAGATGATTATAACCCAGAAATAGTACTTTATAAATCTAGTTATCCTTTGTGTCAAAATGATGGTAATATTGCTAAAGACGCTATGTATTCATGGCTTCAAATTCGGGATTATATTCGTTCAAAAGGCTATTTTATTGATGTTGAAAGTGCTTATCGTAGTACAGAATTGCAAACTAAATTATTTGAAGAAAATAAGTTAAAATATGGCATTGAACATACTCTTGTTTTTGTTGCCAAGCCAAGATATTCTGAACATGAAACCGGTTTAGCAATTGATATTTGTATGAAATATCAAGATAAATGGGTTAATGAATTTGATGAAGAATTAAAAGATTGTTATGTATTATTACATCAAATTTGTGCTGATTATGGTTTTATTTTACGTTATCCAGAGGGCAAAGAAAGTATTACTGGCTATCATTATGAACCATGGCACTTAAGATTTATAGGTTCAACCAAAATTGCCCATGAAATTATGGATAATAATTTAACTTTAGAAGAATATTATCAAAAAAATAATTAAACTGTTCTAGAAAGAAGTGTAGTAATGTTAATAAAAGGAATTCAAAAAATGACGCTTTTAGATTATCCAGGTAAAGTTGCTTGTACTATTTTTACTGGTGGCTGCAATTTTAGATGTCCATTTTGTCAAAATGCTTCATTAGTAACTCATATTGATGAAGATAAAATAGATGAAGAAGAAATTTTTGAGTTTTTAGAAGAACGAAAAGGAAAATTAGACGCTGTTTGTATTTCAGGTGGTGAACCTTGTTTACAAAAAGATTTAGTTTCTTTTTGCCAAAAAATAAAATCATTAGGTTTTTTAATTAAATTAGATACAAATGGCTCTTTTCCCAATGTTATCAAAAATTTAGTTTCCCAAAACTTAATTGATTATGTAGCGATGGATGTTAAAAATAGTCCTGAAAAATATGCTTTAACTGCAGGTATTAAAGTAGAACTAGAAAATATAAAAGAAAGCATTGATTTTTTAAAAAATTCTTCAATTTCTCATGAATTTAGAACAACAGTTGTTAAAGAATTACATAATTTATTTGATTTAAAAGCTATTAGTAAATGGGTAAGTCCTTCAAAATTATATTTCCAACAATTTAGAGATTCCGAAGACGTTATAAAAAAAGGTTTACATGCCTATAAAAAAGAAGAAATGCAAAAAAATTGTCAAGAATGTCAAAAAGATTGTCCAAACGTTTACTTAAGAGGAATATAAATTTACATACAGATTGACATAATTAAAAAAGCCTTTATCTAAGGCTTTTTTTATTTACAAAATTAAAAAAAATTTTTCTGTTGCAAAAATCACACAATTATCAAAATAAAGTTTGCTATAATGTTCGTGGTAGAAGTAGGAGGAAAAAAATTATGTACAGAGTAAAAAAAAGAGATGGCAAAATTGTCCGTTTTGACATAAAAAAAATAAGTGAAGCAATGGAAAAAGCCTTTGATTCAGTAAATCGCCAAACATGTGATAGTGTCTTGGATATGTTAGCTTTAAAAGTAACAGCTGATTTTGAAGAAAAAATTGTTGACAACATAATTGGCGTTGAAGATATCCAAGATAGCGTTGAAAAAGTTTTATCTGATGCTGGTTATGCTGATGTGGCTAAATCATACATTTTATATCGTAAAGAAAGAGAAAGAATTCGTAATGTTAAAAGTACGATGATTGACTATAAAAAAATAGTTGATAGTTATGTTAAGGTTGAAGATTGGCGTGTTAAAGAAAATTCAACGGTTACTTATTCCGTAGGCGGTTTAATTTTAAGTGAAGCCGGCGCTGTAACAGCCAATTATTGGTTGAGTGAAATTTATGATGAAGAAATTGCTAAAGCTCATCGCGATGCAGATATTCACATTCATGATTTATCAATGCTTACTGGTTACTGTGCAGGTTGGAGCTTAAAACAATTAATAACTGAAGGTTTAGGAGGAATTGAAGGAAAAATAACAAGTAGTCCTGCTAAACATCTTTCAACTTTATGTAATCAAATGGTTAACTTTTTAGGAATCATGCAAAATGAGTGGGCAGGAGCTCAAGCGTTTTCATCATTCGATACCTATTTAGCCCCATTTGTTAAAGTTGATAACTTATCATATTATGAAGTTAAACAATGCATTCAATCATTTGTTTACGGTGTAAATACTCCAAGTAGATGGGGAACACAAGCACCTTTTACCAATATCACTTTAGATTGGACTGTACCAAATGATCTAGCATCTTTACCAGCTATTGTTGGTGGCAAAGAAATGGATTTTAAATATGAAGATTGTAAAAAAGAAATGGATATGATTAATAAAGCCTTCTTAGAGATTATGATAGAAGGAGACGCTAATGGACGTGGATTCCAATATCCAATTCCAACATATTCTATAACTAAAGATTTTGATTGGAGCGAAACAGAAAACAATCAATTATTATTCGAAATGACTAGTAAATATGGTACTCCTTATTTTTCAAACTATATAAATAGTGATATGGAACCAAGTGATGTTAGAAGTATGTGTTGCCGTCTACGTCTAGATTTAAGAGAATTAAGAAAAAAATCAGGTGGTTATTTTGGCAGTGGAGAATCAACTGGTAGTGTTGGTGTAGTAACAATTAATATGCCTAAAATAGCTTATCTATCAAAAGACGAAAAAGAATTTTTTGAAAGATTAGATAAATTAATGGATATTGCAGCTCGTAGTTTAAAAACGAAAAGAACAGTTATTTCTAAATTATTAGATGAAGGACTATATCCATACACTAAAAGATATTTAGGGTCTTTTGATAATCATTTCTCAACAATTGGTCTTGTAGGAATGAATGAAGCAGGATTAAATGCATGTTGGTTAAAAAAAGATATGACACATGAAGAAACTCAAAAATTTAGTGTTGAAGTTTTAAAACATATGCGTGAAAGACTAAGTGATTATCAAGAAAAATATGGTGACTTATATAACTTGGAAGCAACTCCAGCTGAATCAACTTCTTATCGTTTTGCTAAACATGATAAAGAGAAATTCCCAGATATTATAACTGCTAATGAAAACGGAACACCTTATTATACAAATAGTTCTCATTTACCAGTTGG
>CALVWG010000065.1 GCA_944364655.1 uncultured Bacilli bacterium
CTGGTGCTTGTGGTGGGAATCGAACCCACACGATATCGCTATCACTGGATTTTGAGTCCAGCGCGTCTACCAATTCCGCCACACAAGCAAGAACAAATAAAGTATAACAAATATTTTATACTTTTTCTAGTACTTTTTCTTCTTCTTTATAAATTGAAGTAAATAATTCTTGTTCTTCTTCGTTATTATCTTTTGTAAATGGTTCTATCTTTGGTAAATCTTCTTTAGTAGCAAGTCCAAAATAATCTAAAAATTCATGAGTTGTTTTATACAAATTAGGATGTCCAGGCATTGTACTTTTTCCGGCCTCTTTAATAAAGCCTTTGGCTAGTAACTTTCTTAATGTATAATCTGAAGATAAACCTCTTATTTCATCGATTTCAACTCTTGTAATTGGCTCATTATAGGCAATAATTGCCAAAACTTCTAAAGCAGCAGGACTCAATCTACTACTTTCTTCATTAGTTGTTAATTTTTGATAAAAAACTTTGTGTTCTTCTTTAGTTGTCAATTTAAAAGCATTTCCTAAAAATCTAATTCTAAGTCCCCGATTACTATTTTCATATTCTTTTCTAAGTTTCATCAACAATTCTTTTGTTTCGTCAATAGACACCTCTAAAATATTACTAATTTCTTCTAAAGTTATTCCTTCATCACCTTGAACAAATAAAAGTCCTTCTAAAACACCTTCTAAATTCATTGTATCATCTCCACAGTTATTGGTTCAAAAATATTATTCTGTTCCAATTTAATTTCTTTTTGTTTACTCATTTCCAAAATTGCTAAAAAAGTAGCAATTATATAATCTTTTGATGCATAAGTAAATAATTCTTCAAATAAACATTTCTTTTTCGTTTTTAATACATTTCTTATTTTTTCAATTTGGTTTTTAACACTTATTTCTTTTTTGGTAATTTTAGTTTCTAATGGTTGTAGATATTTTAATCTACTTTCAATTTTTAATAAAGCTTTTAATAAATCATCAACGGTTAATCCTTCATTTATCAATTCTTTTTTTTCTTGATATTCTTTTAAATTTTCGGGAATTTTTGTAAAAACTTCTTTTCTTTTTAGTTCTAATTCTTGAAGTTCTTTAGTAATGTTTTTATATTTTTCATATTCTAAAATCTTATTTTTTAAATCTTCTTCACTTTCAATATTAAATTCACTTTCTTCATTATCTTCTTTTTCTTTACCTAAAAGCATTTTACTTTTTAAATGGATTAAACTTGAAGCCATTACTAAAAACTCACTACCAACATCTATATTTAATTCTTGTAAAGAATCAATATAATTTAAATATGTTTCAATTATTTCACTCATATTTATTTCATAGATATCTAATTTAGTTTCTTTAACTAAATGAAGTAATAAATCTAATGGTCCATCAAAATTTTCCAAATGTAGTTCAAGATTCATATCATTCACCATTTATGATTATACTAAATTTTTAGCAAAGAAAAAAGACCTTTCGGTCATTTTATGAACAAGTGTAGCCAGATGATGATAATTCAAAGGCAATAATTCTAGCTTCTGTATCTTTAGAATAATATATTTCTTTAGTAAATGTTTTAGTATAATTTGTATTATCAACTTTTTCTAAATCAATTGTCGTATCAAAAGTAAAGCCAGTCGCAATTGGATTTAAATGGGCATCTACGCCATTAATAGACTTATAACTATCCGCTAAAATGGTATATGAAGTAAGATAATTAGAATAGTTAGGATCTGTTGAATTAAATGAATTTACTTCATTAATTGATTTTAATTTATAAATATCATCTTCATTTTTAAAAGTATAAGTGATTGTTTCATTATTTAATGTACAAGTTAAAATTGGATTATTATTTTTATCGTTTTGCAAGTCTACTGCTGGATAATCTTCATCTTCTTTAGTTACAAAAGCTAGTTTATAAATATCATTAGTATTTATATTGCTATCTAATGAAAAACTAAAAGTGCTATTATTAACCATTTTTGAAGGAGCTAATCTAACTCTTTGTAAAAGTAACTCATCTTTAGTATATAATTCTAAATAATAATTTTTTTCTTTAAAAAGATTATCATCACCATTTTGATTTTGAACAAAAAAGCTAAAAGTTTTATTATTTTCATTAATTACAAAATCTTTGAAATAATAACCATTTAATGTGACTAATAAATCACTTTTAAATTCATAATAATTCACATTTTCTTTTTCTTCTTCACTTTGACTAGGATTTTCAGGCGTAGTTATTGTCCCACCAGTTATCGGACTACTTGGATTTCTTAAATTATTAATCCAACTAGAAATTTGGGGAAGAAAAAAGATACATACAATAAAAATTCCAATCCCAATAACGGCAAAAATTGGACCATTTTCTTTTGTTTCCATTTTACCGATTGTAGTTGTCGCTAATGGTTCTTTATTTATAATTATTGGTTCAACTGTTTTTCTTTTTTTCATTTATCATCAACTCTAAGTATATTATAGCAAAGAACAAAAAAAAGAAAAAGAGTCTTTTTCTAAATTTTAATTTTTTGGTTTAAATATTAACGCTAAGACAAAAGCAAAAACAACAGCACTAACGATTGCTAAAGAGCTTTTAACTAATAGGCCACTTGCAAAGCCTAATATTCCTATTTCATGAAAGCCCTCTATTCCGCCTAGATAAAGCATGTGACCGAAATTCGAGATAAGTGCTGTTGCCCCTGCTCCACCATATTCAATTAGTTTAGAATATAAACCAAAAAATGATAATAAAGCGCCAAGAACAACAAATAAGCTTGTTATGTGACCTGGGGTTAATTTTGTGTTGTCCATTAAAATTTGAGCTGCTAAACAAAATAAGCCAGATACTAAAAAAGCATTTATTAAAATCATTAGTTCACCTCCAAACTAATAGCGTGGGCTACACCGGGAATAGTTAATTTTTGATTAACGAAGAATGGATTATGTAAAGATCCTGTTCCTACTATTAAGATTTTTTGCTTTTTTCGATTTTTTTGTTTTAATATTTTATTAAATAAATATAGTGGTAAAGCTACAGGGCCACTTGCACCAGCATAGGTTTCTTCTTGACTTTTTAAATATAGTTCGCATCCAGCATCCATATGTTGTTTCATTTTAAGGCCAAAAGCTTGTTTTAAAAATTCTATTAAAATTTTACTTCCAATACAGCCAAGATCACCAGTTAAAATTAAATCATAATAATTTATTTCACGGTTTAATTCATTTAAATGGTCTACTATTACATTAGCAGCTGCCGGAGCCATTACTGCCCCCATATGCGAAGCATCACGACATCCCATATCTATTACTCTACCAATTGTGTAACTTTCAACTTTAACCTTTGTTTCTTCTTTAGTTAAAAGACAGGCTACTGCTCCAGTTGCGGTAAATGTTGTAGTGGTAGGTTTTGGAGCACCATACTCTATTGGAAATCTAAATTGCTTTTCTGCATTTAAATTATGGGAAGATGTTACACAGATAACATTGCCTTTTCTTTTGTTATCTAAATATTCTGAACCGACAATTAAACCTTGAACAAATGAAGCACAAGCTGAATAGATGCCAAAAAAAGGAATTGTATAATTACTAGCTGTATAACTTGAAACACTTATTTGATTAGATAAGTCACCGGCAACTAAGAGATCAATTTCACTATTAATAAGCTTGTTTTGATTTAAAAGATTATCTATTACAACTTTTTGCATTTTTATTTCAGATTGTTCAAATGTTTTTTCATGATAATAATAATCATCCATTACTAAATCATAGTTTTTGATACTTCCTTTTTTTTCAACAGGACCAGCTATACTAAAACTATCTTTAATATAAACATTATTTAATTTTTTACTAGCCATATATAATCACTCCTAAAATGCTTAAGAAAAAAGCACTTATTATTCCATATAAAATTACACTACCTGCTAATTTAAAAAATGATGAACCTAAACCAGTAATAAAGCCATCTTTACGATAATCTAGGGCTGTTGATGTAACTGAATGAGCAAACCCTGTTGTTGGCAAAAACAACCCAGCTTTACACTTGCTAACCCAGTTATCAAAAAATCCTAACGCTGTGCAAAAACTTGCAAAAAATATCATGATAACGCACACCCAGGAATAAGATTCTGTTACTTCTAAACCAAACGAATTTTGTAAAATTAAAGCAATCAATTCAGCAATAAAGCCAACTAAACCTCCAACAAAAAAAGAAAGGGCTGCATTTTTCCATTTATTTTCTTTTGGAGTATATTCACTAACCAATTTTTGGTATTCTTCTTTTTTCATTTATCTCACCTAATTTTAATATGGCTTGATTGTTTTCTTTTATACAAAAAAAGAAAGCCTTAAAACTTTCTTTAAATAAAACTTTAAAACATTAATATTTCACTAATTATTTTAATTGATTTTATTGTATCTTCAAAAAAAATATCTTTAGCATATTCATAATTTTTTTGATAATTATTCCATAATAATTTTAATTTTGAATCATCTTCAATTAAGTTTATATACTCATTAGCATTTTTAATATAGCTTAAAGTTTCTCTATTTTTAGATGTATTAATAATTGCTTTTCTTAAAGTTTCTTTATTAATATCATTCCATTTTAAATTAACAAACATATATAAATCATAGTAATCTTTCATTCTAGTATTATCAACATTTCTACTAATTATTGATTCAAATTTTTCTGCTATTATAGTTTCATAATTATATGTCATAATATTAATAGTATCATTATCAAATAATGTATCATATTTAAATTCTACTTCTTTATAAGTAATAATATCTCCTGTTGTTATATCAATCATTAAATTTGTTTTTAATCCATCAAAGTTCGCTTTTAAATTAACATTATACCCTGAATATATTTCTTCTTCTCTAATATCTTTAATGTTTTCTATTTCAAAAGTTATATTATCTTTTAAATCTATGTTTATTATTTCTGAAATTACTTTGGTAATTGTACTTTTATTTAGTGGTAATCCTTTAATTGTAGTATCTAAATCCATTGTACTTCTTAAATTAATACCAAATATAGAAGATAATAATAAACCGCCTTTAATAATAAACTTA
>CALVWG010000066.1 GCA_944364655.1 uncultured Bacilli bacterium
TTTTTACATATTTTAATGTAGAGGTGAATATTATGAATGAGCGAAGAGTAACTGGTGTTGTCGTTGATGCTGGACATGGTGGTGCTGATCCGGGTGCTGTTAGTGGTGGATTACAAGAGAAAGATTTTACATTAGATGCATCTTTATATATGTATGAAAGGTTACAACAGTTAGGGATACCTGCTGTTTTGACAAGAGATTCTGATGAAAACTTAAGTAGAACGGAAAGACTTAGACGGGCTAATGAAGCTTTTGGTGGTAGTCCTAATGCTATACTTATTTCTAATCATATAAATGCTGGAGGACATACGTAGCTCATACAACGATTAAATTTATAAGGGTATTAAGACGGCTAAATTTAAATAAAAAGAATTTGTTAATAAACTTATACTTAAATTAAGTTTTTAACCTTAAAAAGGGTATAAAATAAAGAATTTTGAAGATATTTCACTTTAAATGTTAAAAATTACCAAATTTTGCTGTATAATCTATTTTAAGAATAGCAGTATCATTCTTTTTTAAGATGGATACTGCTTATTTTTTTGAAGTGAGGTAAAAGGTTTATGAAAAATGTTAATAGAAATGCATCTCCAACTAATTTCGGTTTTCAATTTCAAATAAATGTTGCTATTTATTTTATGTTTGCTTATTTAAAAAATATTAAAAATATCCGAGTTGAGGGGGCAAAAGAAGATATAGAAATAACAATGACAGATAAATCTAAATATATGATTCAAGCAAAATCGCAAACTAAAGATTTGTATGATAATAGTAATAATAGTACAAAACTTAAGCAAGCCATGATTAGTTTAGCGGAAGCTGATGGAGAAAATGTTAAGTATTTATTTTATGCTTCAAATATGCTTAATCCGTTAAATACATCTACAAATGAATTTGAAGCGTATAACGTAACAATTAGAAAATATGATGAACTTTCTCCTCAATCCCAAAAAAAAATAGATGCACAGATTAGTAATAATATAAAAGAAAAATCCGAATTATATAATATTGATAAGTCAAAATTAGTAATAATAAGAATTCCTTTTTTTGGCGAGTTTGAAAATGAAAAATATAAATACATTTTTGAAGAAGCGAAGAATGTTTTAAATTTAATGAGTGATACTTTAGTTAGCAAATATAAAACAATAATCAAATACTGTGAAGGAAAATTCTTAAATAATAGTACAACTAACCCAAAAATTAAAATATCAAAAGAAGATTTTTGCAATTGGATAATTTTAACTGAAATTGATAGTATGGATTTATCAAATGATAACTTGAATATAGGAATTGAAGAAATTGACTATTATGAAGCATATGAAAAATATAAAAATTTTATAGATGAAAAAATATCATCTTATGAAAATTATGCAAAAGTGTATTCTTTATTTAATAAAGCAAAGAAAAATCAATCAATTTCCATTAGTGAATTTGTTCAAAAAGAAAAAATCATATTATATAATTACTTTTTTGAAGAGAATTTAAAAGATGAAGCTGAAATTAGTGATGACAATCGACTAGATATTTATATTTCCCAAATATTGAGCTATGCTATTTTGAAAAAGAAAAGTGTGATTGATAAAATAAAAAAAGGAGCGAATTTATGAAAGTAAAATATTTAAAAGTTAGTTTTGACAATGTAGATAAATATAAATATGATTTTTTTAATAATACTATGATATATAGCAAGGAAAATTCAAAAGGAAAAACAACATTGGTTAGATTCCTTTTATATGCTTTAGGATATCAGATACCAGCAACTGAAGGCATTGGGGATTTTGATAAATTAGAGTATGAAATATGCATTGAGAATAAAAAGAGACAATTTAATATATATAGAAAGTCTAATAATATTCAAGTTAGTTGTGATGAAAAAATTTATACTTTTATTTTACCTGAACAAGAAAATGAACTACATGCTCTTATTTTTGGTATTGATAATATAACCATTTTAAATAATTTATTAGCAGTTTATTATATAGATCAGGAAAAAGGCTGGACTTTACTTAATAGAGGAAAAATAATAGGAAATATAAGGTTTAATATTGAAGAATTTATTGCAGGGATTTCAAATATTAATATTGAAAATTTGTTGACCGAAAAAAAAGTTTTAAATAGTGAAATAAAGAAATATCGTTACGTAAAAAATGCAATTGATATTAACTCGGAATTTGAAGATGAGGAAGAAAAAACAAAAGAATACGATAATTATGATATGGCTGAACTTTTACAAGAACAAAAAGTAAATGAGATAAATTTAAAGAAAGTTGCAACGAAAAGAAAAAAAATAGAGGAAATAATAAAAACTAATAGTGGTTTTGCAGAGATGATAGAAAATTATGGCTTGTTAGTTTCTCATAATGGAGAAGAATTCATATTAACAAGAGATAAATTGGGTGATTTTGATAGGAACCAAGATATTTTAAAAATAAGATTAAATAATTTAAAAATAGAAGAAGAAAAAATCAAGTCGAAATTAAATAAAATTATTGTAAAAATAAATGAAAAAAACGTTTTGTTTACAACTGAAAGTTTAATAGAAAAATTACAACAAAATATAGAGTCTTCAGGGATAGATTTGGTACAAGTCGATAAAATTTTAAGGCAATTAATAAATAAGAGGAATTCTATAAATAAGCAAATAAAAGAAAAACTGTCTTTTAATAATCAGCAATTATATGATTTTTACCAAACTATTGTTAAATATGCTGAAGAACTTAAAATTACTCAGTTTATTTCTGATATGACTCCTCAGTATGTATTGACAAATAAATTAAAGGGATTAAGTGGTCGTGTATTAGCACAATTGTGTTATATATTTAAGTTGTCTTATATTAAGGAAATAGAAAAAACATTTAGCATAAGGTTGCCTATAATTATTGATTCTCCTAGAACAAATGAATTATCAGAAGAATCTACCAATAATATGCTTAACATTCTTAAAAGAGATTTTTCTAAACATCAAATTATTACTGCTTCCATTTATAAAAATAGTATTATTAATTTTGAAATATTAGATTTAAATGATGGCCTAAAATCAGATAAATTCAAAATATAATGGAAATTATAATTTAAAAATATGATAAAATGTACCTGTGGTGATCTATATGATAAAAGTTGTTGCAGCTTTAATCGAAAATGATAATAAAGTTTTAATAGCAAGGCGTTCTTCTGGTGATCCTAATGTATTTGGAAAATGGGAATTTCCTGGTGGAAAAGTAGAACCAGATGAAAATGAAATGCATGCTATTGAAAGAGAAATAAAAGAAGAATTTGAACTAATAATTAAAGCTAAAGAATTTGTAGTTAATAATATTTGTGAGTATCCAACAAAAGTTGTTGATTTAAGATTATATAAATGTGATTATGAATCTGGTGAATTTAATCTACATGATCATTCTGAGTATAAATGGGTAAATAAAGAAGAATTATTAGAATATGATTTAGCTCCTGCTGATATTCCTTTAGCAGAGTATGTAAAGAAGGTGAAGTAATGAAAGATGGTATTTATGAACAACTTTTAAATAATGAATTAAAAAGTA
>CALVWG010000067.1 GCA_944364655.1 uncultured Bacilli bacterium
CTATAAATTATCATTTATTACAACTTCTTGCTACTATGGGTTCTCGATAGTCCCTCATTTTTCCAACCACTTGATTATATTCTTTTAATGCTTCAGAGGATTTTCTCAAATACTCAACATTACCGTATCCAAATACAGCATAAGACGCATTCTTTATAACTCCAAGACGTTTTACTAAATAAAATAAATTTTTAATTTGATTATCGTTAATATATTCATCAAAAATTCTTTTTGAAAATTCTTCATTTAATGCTCGCTTATCAAACTCATTCATTACTAAATTTCTATCATCTATTTTTCCAATACCTCTTAAAGTTCTTGCAAAATCAATAGTAGGTAATTGAAATTCACCATAATAATCAAAATTGGTTTCAAATGGTTTTCTACTAAATAACTTAGTAGAACATAGAGACATACCGGGTCTTAATTTGGAACTAAAATAATAAGTAATATTTTCAGCCCTATCCTGTGTTGTCGCCTCATCTAACAAACTAAATCCATCATACATCAGTTCCCTATCTTCATTGGAACAGTCAATACCATTTAAAATCGGAATTAACTTTTTCATCCATTTTGAATTTTGAATATGCCCTAATTCATGACATATATATAATCTAGTTCTTTCATCGGATGACAATCTTTGACTTGAATACAATTGTGGGTTTATATATAAAACTTTCTCAGAACTACTATACTGTCCATATAGTCCTCTTTTTTCTGGAGGAAAGACCGTAACAATTTTTAAATCATCTATCAAATTCTTAAATATTGAAAAAAATTCGCCATTATTAAATTGATAAAAATAAAATAAATAATCCTCGATATATCCCAACGATTCCTCTATTTTTTCTATGTCAATTCTTTGTGTCCCTGTCGAATTGTTTCTAGTATATCTTTTTAAATACAACTCCAAACTTCTATCATATAACTGATTAATGTAATCATTAACAAAATCAGTATAATTACCAAATTGATTTTTAGTTTTATATTTTCCATTATTAATTCTGTTCATTTTTTCCTTTTCCTTTCTTTAAACTTTCTCAAAAAGGTACTATTTGTCTATTCTTCTCTTGCAAAGTATTATGAGGTTTACCATGCGGTATCAACTAAATGTTTTATCTCGTTTTTTGCTGTTTATTTGAGAAAATGTGCAAGTTTGAAAACTCGTAATTTCTTTATTTATAAGGATTTCTCGGAAGAGTTAAATAAATCGGTATCAAGCAGTTGATATTTGTTTTATTTTCATTCATTTGGATCACCACTTTCCATATCTATATGAAGATTAATCTCTTCTTCTGTTGGTAGTTTATCTAATATATCCTTTGGTATATATTCTTTTAACTGATAAGAAGACACTCCAATTGGAACACTAACTGATTGCAAAGACCAATCTACGGTTACCCTTTTTTTATCTCTGCATAGTAACAATCCAATCGTAGGATTATCATATTCCTTTTTCAATAAATTATTAATTGCAGTTACATAAAAACCAACTTGTCCGACATATTCTGGTTTAAATTCTCCAACTTTTAGCTCAACTACGATATAGCATCTTAATTCCAAATGATAAAATAACAAGTCTATATAAAAATCTTGATTATCAACTGTCACTTTATATTGATTTCCTACAAAACTAAATCCCTTTCCTAGTTCTAAAAGTACATCTCTTATTTTTGATACCATTTTATATTCTAATTCTTGTTCTTTATAATTATTATTCAAACTAATAAACTCAAAAAGATAAGGATCTTTAATTGTGCTATTCACTAAATCACTATCTTTAGGCGGTAATAATAGCTTAAAGTTATTATTGCTATTACCAATTCTTTTATGAAAATCGGAATCAATTTGAAGCGACAAAACATTTCTACTCCATCCATTTTTAATGGCATTTTCTGCATATACTTTTCTTATAGATTTATCTTTAATCTTTTCAATTAGTAATAAATTATGACCCCAAGGCAATTTGGCAACAAGCTGTTGCCAAATTTCATCATCTTTATACTCTTCATAGAAAAGCCTCATTGCTCTTATATTTCTTTCTGAAAATCCTTTCATATTTGGAAAAGTTAATTTGAGCTCTATAGATACTTGCTTGGTAAAATTATTACCATATTTTTTATTTTCTTAATCTATCTTTCCTAATCTGAAATATAACATAATTAAATCGCGATTAACTTGTTGCATTGTTTTTATCTGTGCATTTAAAATTTCTTCTTTTATATTACTAATAATTTTTTTGAAATCAGACTCTAACATAAAATATATCCCTCCTTTACTTATTTACTATACATACTTTTTTAGGCAGATTAACATGTGTGTCACTGAAATATTTATCTCATTTTTCACTAAACTTTGACACTTTAGCATATTTTTGATCATTTTTCATATCCTTATTAGAACTACATATTGATCTCCAAATCCTTAAAAATTCTAAAGTAATTTGCACCTTCCTTATGTATCTATATAAATGAATAAAACTGTGTATGATTATTTATGAATTTATACTAATAGAACCATTATTTATTTTGTCAATAATTGCTTTTGCTCTTGATCCCATAGTTGGCAAATTGTTTAAAGCAAAAAATTTTAATTGTTTACTTTCATTATCGCTTATATGTAGTTTGCCAGTATAATTTATTACCTTAAATAAAACAATAACTGTACACATTTTATCTCCATTTGGATATTTAAAACAATAATCTTTGCGGTTACTTTCTAGCCTTAAGTCTATTTCATTATATCATAAATCCTAGTCAAAAGAAAAAGTAGATAAAACTCTACTTCATAAAATATAATTAAAATCATTTATTTTAAAATTTTACTTTTAAATACTGGTGGAGCATAATCATCAAAGCTATGATCCTTAGATAACAATTGTTGTTGTAAAAGTATTTTATCTCTAGAATAGTCACTACTTTCAATTTCTGGTAATACACTATCAGCAGCATGATGTCCTATTATATTAGCTTTATCAGAACCAAACAAAAAATAATTTGAATCAAAACTCTTGGCTTTTAAAGCTTCTTCGTACTGATTTTTATTTCTAGTAATAGCCCAGGTATTATCTAAGAAATAGAATTTACCATCAATTTGAACAGCATTCCATGCATGTTTAGAACCAAAAGCACTACGAACATTTACATCAAAAGATGGATTATTTAACAACATGGTTGTAGCATTAGCAATACCATCGCAAACTCCAAAATGTTGTTCTAAAACAGTAAGGGGACTATGCACATTATTTCCAACCTCGATACTACCAGAATCTGTAATATAAATTCCTTGTATTCCTTCAGACTTATTTCCATTATCAACATATTGTACATATCTTTGTAAATAATTTGATATCAATAATGTTTTTTGTAAATCATCATATCTTGAAAATTTTTCACTCAAATGATTAATTAAGTCTTTAACCTTTTTTAATTCTTCAGATGAAATCATATTAAAACTTTGAATTTCAAAAGGATTTTGAGATACTGCATTCGTATAGCCAGATATTCTTTGTTTTTGCTTAAGAATAGAATTCCACAATACATACGGTAATGGTAAAACTAAAATAGTTTTTTCAAATGTGGTAGCATCTATATAAGATCTATCCTTATTTTCAAAATCATCAATCAATTTTAACTCAATAGAAGAATAGTCTTTTACTTGCTCTTCTATGTATTTTAAACAATCATAATCTTTGGAACTAATTGTTGATATTTTCCATGAAATAATTAAGTCTTGAAAAATATCAATATTATTTCTTAACAAATTAAAATCATCAACATAAA
>CALVWG010000068.1 GCA_944364655.1 uncultured Bacilli bacterium
ACATCTAATAAAGAAGTAGCAAGTTTTATATATAAAATATTTAAAACAATAAGAAAATAAGGAGGCAGTGGAGTAGCAATAACACAAGATATTTCAGACATTTTCAGTCTTGAAAATGGAACATATGGAAAAAGCATCTTAAATAACTCAAGTATAAAAACATTTTAAGCTTTAGAAGAAGAAAATATAAAGATATTAGCAGAATATGCAAATTTATCAGAAAAAGAAAAAGTAGATATTAAATCTTTAAAAAGAGGAGAATGTTTGATGTTTGTTGGAGAAGATCATATACTAACAAAAGTAGATTGCAGTGAAACAGAAAAAGAAATAGTAGAGGGGAAAAAAGAAAATGAAAACAATAATAACAGCTATTGATAATCCAAAAATATATAAAGAATTAAAGAATAATAAAAATATAAAAATTATAGGAAAAGACTTAATATATAAAGAAGCAATTTTAGAAATATTAGAAAAAAATAAAAATATTGATATAATAATTTTATATGAAAAAATATTAGGAGAAATTAATTTTATAGAATTAATTAAGAAAATAAAAAATATTAATAAAAAAATAAAATTAATAATAATATTAGAAAATAAAAATGAAAATTTAGAAAAAAATCTAAAAAAAATAAATATAAAAAATATTTATTTAAAAAATAAAATAAATTCAAAAAAAATAATAGAAATAATAAATGATAAAAATAAATTAAATAATAAAAAAATAAATATTAAAAAAAATAATAATAAAGAAATATTAGAAAAAGAAAAAAATATAAATAAATTAAAAAATAACAAAAAAACAAATTCTAAAAAGACTCTTTTAAAAATAAAACATATAATCAAAAATCAAAAAATTAAAATAAAAAATATCCCAAAAAACATTTGTAAATTAATACAAGCCAAAAAAGGAATATTTGAAAAACAAAAAACAAGTAAACATAACAAAAAAAGACAAAATAAAACAATAATAATTTTTAAACATGAAAAAATTCCAAAAAACCAATTATCCCTACTATTGGCAGAAAAATTAACAACAAAGAAATATAAAACTGTAATAATAAATTTAACTGATAATGAAACTAATAAAAACAAAAATAAGGAAATATGGAATAAACAAAAATTAATTGAAAGAGAATTAGAAAAATACCAAAAAGAAAAAATAAAATCAAATTTATTAAAAAATTTAAAAATAAAAAATAATAAAGAAAAAAATAAAATTAATTATATAAAAAATAATAATAAAAAGAAAAAAAGAATAAAAAATAAAATAAATAAAAATAAATTAATAAAAAAATACAAATTAAATATAAATAAAAATAAAATCTTAAAAAATAAAAAATTTAAAATAAACAAAAAATATAATAATAAAAAAAATAATTATATAAAAAAACAAAAAATAAATAATTTAAAAAATATTTTATTAAAAAATACAGAAAATAAATTAATATATTTTTTAAATATAAATAAAATATTAAAAAATAAAAAATTTAAAGAAATAAAAAACAATAAAGAAAAAATAAATATAATAATAGAATTGATAAAAAATATACAAAAAGAATTTGATTATACAATATTAAAAGTAGAAGAAATAAAAAGTTATATATTAAAAGAAAAAATAATAGAAAATAGTAATAAAATAATATTATTTGTAGAAGGAAATTATTTAGGCATTAAAAGGATTTATAACTTTTTAGATAAAAACAAAAATAATAAAAATATAGAAAAAGAAAGTTTACATATTTTGATAAACAAAACAAAATCAAACAATATAAATTATAGCATCATAAAACCAATTTTTAAAAATTATAAAATTAATGTTAATAAAAACTATAAATATTTTTAATAAAAATTTTAAAAAAATTTTATTTAAAAAATTAAAAATAAAATAATAAAAAAATATAAATTAAAAACAAAAAATACAAATTAAATTTATAAAATTAAAATAAATAAAATTAAATAAATAATAAAATATTAAAAATATAAATTAAATATAAATAAAAAAATAATTATATTAATAAATAATAAAAAAATATAGAAAATAAATTAATATATTTTTAAAATATAAATTTAATATTAAAGATAAAAATTAAAAATAATTTATTAAATATAAAAATAAAATTTAAAAGCATTAATTTTAAAATAAAAAATTAAGTCAAAAATTAATAAAATCTTTTAAAGATAATCAAAAAGTAAAATAAAAAAAGTAAACATAAAAGACAAAAAATAATATATATTTCTTTCATCAAAAATCTTATAAATCACTGTCATCCCTATATTAAAAGAATTATTAAAAAAAGCAAAAAAGATAAACTAAAAGCAGAAAAATAATAAGACAAATATATTTTTAGATAAATTACTAAAAAGCAAAAGAAAGAATAAAAATAGAAAAAAATTAAAAATAAAAATAGAAAAAACAAAATCATTAAAATCAAAAATAAAAAAATTTTATTTTAAAATAATATAAATAATTAAATAAAAAATAAATTAAAATAAAATAAAAAATTCAAAAAAATTAGAAAAAAATAGAATAAATTAGAATAAAATAGAAAAAAATGGATAAATAAATTCTAATAGCTGAAAATAAGAAAAAATAATAAATAATAAATAATAAATATTAATAAGAATAAAAAAATATTAAATAAAAAAGGAAAAATAAAATAAATAATAAAATTAATAAAAAATATAAAAAGAAAGAGGGAATTAATATGGAAATTGAAAATAAATTAAATAATGAAAATAATATTGAAAATAATTTAGAAAAAGAACAAAAAAATTTCTTAGAAACAACATTAGGAAAAATAATAAATACAGGGCTTGATATAGGAATAAGAGCATTATTACCAGATTTTATTGATGAACAAGTAATTAATCTAAAAGATAATTTATTTGAATATGGATTAGCAGAGGGAATTACTAAAACTATTGATGATGTAATTGATTTAGGAAAAAGTGCAATAGGTATATTTACAGGAAATTTTGAAAATGTAGAACAAATGCAAAGTGCAGTACAAAGTGGAGGATTAATTGATGGAATTTCTAGTTTATTAGATACAGTAGTAAATAATGTAATGCAAAGAGGACTTATTAATTATAATGTAGCAAGTATGTTAACAAAAAGCAAAAATGTAATATTAAATAATATAGAAAGCAATATAGAAAAAACATTTGCCGATCAATTAACAACAGGTACAAATTTAGAAAGATATATAAATAATTGGAAAACAGGCTTCGAAAAACAAGATTTTAATTCTATGGAAAAAGCATTTGAAAAAATAGAAGAACAATTAACAATATTAGCACCAATGGAAAATACAATTAATCAAGCAAGAACTATTGAAAA
>CALVWG010000069.1 GCA_944364655.1 uncultured Bacilli bacterium
TACATCTAAATTTTTTATTATTTCTATATTTTTTATAGAAAAGAACAAAGCATCATTTGCTCTTTTTTCTGCTTTTGTTGAATCATTTACTATACTACCTTCTCGCTTAATATAATAATATCCAAAATAATTTAGATAATAAATTGATTTAGCTTTACATAAAATTAGAGGGATTAGTCCATAATCTTCATGATATCTTCTAACTTAAAATTTAAAATTATTGTTTTTATAAAAATTTAAACTATAACAAAAACTCCAAGCTGGTTCAAAGTAATTAAAATATATAATGTCTTCCAATTTTACAATTTTACTCTCTTCAATTTTTTCAGTTTGCTTATATAATTTGTCATCAATAACATCTATAACATTAAACTTTATAACGTCTACTTGTTCTTTTTCTAACTTCTCATTTATTTTTTCAAGCAAAAATTCATCTATATAATCATCACTATCAACAAATAGCAAATAATCTCCAGTTGCAAATTTTACTCCATAATTTCTAGCATCTGACAATCCACCATTTTTCTTTTTATAATATTTAAATCTCTTATCTTTTAAATATTTTTTTATTATTTTTTCGCTATTATCTGGTGACCCATCATTTACTATGATAGCTTCAAAATTAGAATATGTTTGAATCTTTATGCTATTTAAACATTTTTCTATATAATCCTCAACATTATATACTGGTATTACTATACTAAATTTCATTTATCCTCCATTTCTTCTATAATTTGCAAAAATTGTTCATAATATTTTTCTTCATTATATGATAAGCTTTGCTTATAAGCTTCATTGCTAAGCGTCGAACACAATTGGGGATTTTCATACAATCTCAAAATGTTTTCATATATTTGTTCAATTAAATCTTTATCTTTGTTAATGAATATTACCGCATTTTTATTGGCGTATTCTACATTACCTCCACTGATCGTACTTATAATTGCTTTTTTATTTGCCATTGCTTCTATTAAAGTCATTTGTGCAGCTTCTTCACACAAAGAAGCAAAAACACAAACATCCATTATATCCAAATATTTATATAATTTACTATTTTTAACATAACCAGTAATCACTATTTTATTGTTTGATTTCTTTACCATTTTTTCTATTTCTTTATTATACGATGTAATTTGTGTTGTATCAAAATTATAAGATCCTACTATTAATAATTTAACATTTTTATTTTTTATTTTCAAAAATGCCTCTATTATTTCTTTTACACCTTTTATAGGATTAATTCTGCCAAAATAACCTACAACAAAATCATTACTATTAAATCCCAAACTTTTTTTTAACTTATCTTTTTCAGATTGAGAAAGATGTTTATCAAAATTTTTAAAATTAATACAATTTTTTAAAATGTAATATTTTTTTATACCAGATGTCTTTGCCCATTCATTTTTAATATAATTACTTGGTGCAATTATTTTATCAAAAACCTTATCAATTTCAAAATTACTTTTGCATTGACTATGCAAATGTAACACTAATTTTTCTTTGTCAAAATAATTCAAATAATTCACAAATAAATCAATTGCTCCAGCCTCTACGATAACCTTATCAAATTCTTTTTTTTTAATCTTTCTTAAACACATTTCATTATATGTATTTAATTTATGGGAGCTAATCAAATTATTTATTTTAGCAATCACAGACAATAAAATATAATTAAAATCTCTTTTGATGTAAATAAAATTAGTGTTTTTATAATTTTTAGAACTTTTTTTTGCTTCTTTATCATATGTTGATACTATAGTTAAGTTTATTTTTTTCCACTTTTCATTTTCATCAGCTAACATATTCATCAAAGTTTCTATTGCACCACCCTTTAAAGCTGGAACAGGTAATCCTCTAGGAATTATAAGACAAATCTTTTTCATTTTAAATATTTATCCTTTCTTAATACACATCTTTAAAAAATATCTTTTTTAATCTCTTAAGACAATTATAATTTCTTTTTCTTATTGCCAATTTTGTTAAAATTCTATCTTTAAAAGTTATTTTTTTTAACTCCTTCTTTTTAACTGTAAGATGATTACCACCATATTCTTTTAAAGGCATAAACCAATCACTTTTAAATATTTGATATCTATCTTTGTGTTTTCTGTAAGACATTAATAATAATGTTTGATCATCATCAATAAAACCAAAATCTATTAATTCTTCCATAGCTTTTTTGTTGTCTTCCCAAAATTGAAATGCTAAATGTTCTGGGACAATACATGGAGCTCCCATAATATAAGTATCATATGCTTGGATTATTTGAAATAATGGTTTTCCAATATCCTTCTCAATATAAAACAAAGTTATTTTATCATCAGACAGATTAGTTCTCCACAAAAAGTCGAATTCTTCAGGATTAGTATAAACCTTTCCTCCATGATTAAAACCAAAATCTAGCCATGCTAACAAACCTTTTGCATACCCTTTTTCTACAGCATCTTTAATGCACCAACTTTTTAATAACATCACATAATCATATTTTGCATTATTATCCGCCGGATTGTCAATATAGCGATATAATAAAAATGTTTCATTTTTTGATATTTTTTCCATACTTTTATATATTTCTGGTTCAATATTTAAATAATCATCTATAACAACAACTTTTGTCTTATCCAACAATCCATATTCTCGTCTTACTTCTTCCACTTTTTTAGCCATTATTTTATTAGTATACACTACTAAATTATTTTGAATTCTAGCCCAAAATTTAAAATATTCTAAATATTGATCATTAGACCTTGAAAATTCTTTAAAGTTCTCCCTACCAATATCAAAAAATGCCGTAATAATTGTTAGTTCTTTTAAATTCATAATTATCTCCTTTTTTAACTAAATAATTTGTTTTTTATTTTATTTTTTATATAATTAAGTTCTTTTTTATTTAGCAATATTAATCCATTTATTATTAAACCTAATATACCACAAATAATAATACTAGCAAATAAATTAATCCAATTATCCACATCAAATATTAAACGAATTAGATAAAAAATTATTATCATTATAACTGTAGCTAAAATATATTGCATTATAGGAGCAAAAAAAGTATTCCATTTTAAATTAAAACACTTTGCAGCATAAATTGGTACAATTATAAAACCTTTAATAAGTCCAACTATAGCACTACACCCTACAATAGCAAATGCCCCTAAATCAGTAGTATATAACAATAGCAAAACTAATAAAGTTGATAACATAGCACTAACTAAAGCCATAATTGCATTTGTTTTAACATTATTTGTAATTGTAAACACATTATATAAAGGACTAATAATTCCACCAGTAAATACATTTATAAACGAAAGAATACACAAAATAGTCAAAAATTTATTATCCATATTTGGCATCCATATCATGCAAAATGCAGTACCGAAGATAACAATATAACTAAATGGTATATTACCTAATATACCGCTGATTTTCATTGACTTTATTATTTCTAACTTTGTATTTTCAGTATCATTATTTGCATAATATTCTAAAGTTTGTGGTTGAAATACCGTTAATATTGAAGAAATTATATTATTAAAAGCTGAACCGGGAACTTTTGCTACTGCTATTACTCCCATTGTTGTTGCTCCTACAAAAATATTGCTTATTAATAAATCTAAACCATCGGCTATTACATTTCCTAAATTAGTAATTGAGTTCCATAGGCCGCTACTTAACAAAATTTTAATTTCTTTTATTGAAAAATATTTTCTTTTAATTTTTATATTTGGTAATAATACTTTTGTATATTTTACATTAAATATTAATACGTAAATAGAAGCTATTAAGGTCGCAATTCCTACATAAAAAACAGAAGGTTTTAAAAGAAAAAACAAAAATAATATTATTATAAACTTTATTATTGCAGATTCCATTGTTCTTAACGATGATAAATATAATTTATTTTTACAATATGTGGCAACTGTAAATACTCCACCAATTAAAGTTATGAAAAAATTTATAAAAATTAATAAAAACAGGATTTTAACATCGAGTACTAATTCAGGAGGAATATTTACAACTTTATCTAAATATAATATTAAAATAATTGATGGAATCATTAAAACTGCTATAATAATAATATTAGCAATAAGAACTGAACTAAAAAATCTATTAGCCGTTTTGATTTTCTTTTGATGTATATTTAATGTTATAAATCTTGAAGCCATTGAATTTATTGCTGTAGTAAATATTGTAGCATAGCTTATAAAATTATTTGCTAAAGAAATAAAACCATAAGCACTTTCACCAATATAATCAACTACATATCTAGAAAGGAAAAAATTTATAACAGTGTTAATAACTAAAACTAATACAGTTGTTCCTAAATTTATAAGCAATTGTTTGTTTTTGGTCATGTTTATTTCCTTTGACTAAATTTATAAGCACTACTAAGCATACTCTCTAATCCTAGTTTTGCTTCCCATTTAAGCACTTTTTTGGCATAGCTTGGATCAGCGTAACAAACGGCAATATCACCAGGTCTTCTAGCTACTATTTTGTATGGAATTTCAACATTATTAACTTTTTCAAATGTTTTAACCAATTCTAAAACGCTATATCCTTTACCCGTACCTAAATTATAATAATCTATTCCTTTATTATTCATTATAAAATCTAAACTATTTAAATGTCCTTTAGCTAAATCAACTACATGGATATAATCTCTAACTCCTGTTCCATCTGGGGTATCATAATCATTACCAAAAATATTTAAGTATGGTAGTTCTTTATTAGCTACTTTTACTATATATGGAACCAAATTATTTGGTATACCATTAGGTTCTTCACCAATTAAACCACTTTCATGAGCTC
>CALVWG010000070.1 GCA_944364655.1 uncultured Bacilli bacterium
AAATCAATTAAAACTATAATGCGATTGTTTTCTAAATCTATGCTATTTACTGTTCCTTCCATTCCTTTAAATGGTCCATCTACTATAGATACTTTATCTCCTACAGCCATTTCTGATTCAATATCCATTCTACTCATACCCATATTTACTAAAATACGATCTATTTCTTGTGGAAGTAATGGTGTTGGTTTAGCACCTTTACCACTTGACCCAATAAAACCGGTTACGCCAGGTGTATTTCTAACAATGTACCAAGCTTCATCGCTCATTACCATTTCTACTAAAACATAACCTGGGAACATTTTTTTCTTTTTTTCTTTTTTTACACCATCTTTTACTTCAATTTCAGTAGTTTCAGGAATAATTACGCGAAAAATATAATCTTGCATCCCCATTGATTCTGTACGCATTTCTAATTTTTCTTTAACAGATTCTTCATGTCCAGAATACGTATTAACAACATACCATAACTTTTCCATTAGATTGCCCCCTTAATTCCAGATAATATTGCGGTTACTAGTAAGAAGAAAAATACTAAAAACGCAACTATAACAATTGTAGCAAATGTATATTTAGCTATTTCTTTAGAAGTTGGAAACGTAACTTTTTTCATTTCCATTCTTACTTCTTTTAAATAGCTTGGTTTCTTTTCTTTTTTTTCTTTTCTTTTTTTAATTTTCTTTTCTTTTTCTTTTTTAGCCATTCTATTCACCTCATTTAAATTTTTCCAAAATAAAAACACTTACGTGCTTATGTGTATAATTTAGCATAAACACGTTTTTTTTGCAACATATTTTTATTTTTTATTCAACTTTTTCTAATAATTCTGAAATTTTCCAATCATTATCTTCTTTTTCTAAAATAAAATAATATTTGCTATCTCTTGTGCATACCTCGGTATTTTCTTCATCACATAATTTTATTCTTTCGATTGCAACGATTTTTTCATTGGTAGCAGATTCTAAAATTAATTGTTCTTCATTAACATCATAAAATGCTACAGCACTGTCATAAGCAATATCGTCAAATATTGATTTAGAACATTTGTAAATGTTTTTATCTAATAAAACATTGGCATCAGGTTCTATTTTAGTTAACTCATCTTCTATATTTGTATAAGCAATAGATGTTAATATCTTTTTTAATTCATTTAATAAGTCTTCATCAATTGCAATATATTCTTGATCATCTTCAGCATTATAATCACTACTAATTTCACTTAAATTATAATATTTAATATTTTCTATAATATTTTTTAATGTAACTCTTTTTTCTTCAACTAATAATCTAATGTCCTGTTCAGTCATATCGCTATTATTATTAAAAACAATTTCTTCTTGTTTATTGTCAGTTAAATCTTCATGAATATTTAGTTTTTCTTTTTGAAAATTAAAAGTTGTTAGTATTACTAAACCTAATAGTATTATTACTAATAACCCAAGTCCAAATGTTAATAACCTTCTTTTTGTCATGTTACTCCTCCTTTAAAATAGCCCGTGCTTTATTTCTTATTCTTTGAATAGTATTATCAATTTGCTTTTCACTTTTTTCTAAAATTTTAGATATTTCTTTATAATTTAATCCTTTTAATAATAATTTGAAAACTTCATATTCACTTGTTGATAACTCCTTTTCAATTTTAGATATTAAACTTTTTTCATTTTCTTTTTCACTAAATTTTAATAAAGGATCGGCATTTACGTCACCAATTACATCAATAAGTGGAAGTCCTTCTTTATTATAATCGTAATCTAATGATAGGTTTGTAAGTTCCATTTGATTTTTATTTGTTTGAACTTTTCGAATAGCATTAATAAGTTTTCGGTTTATGCATAAAGAAATAAAAGTTTTTAAGCTGGCATCTTTTTTTTCATCATAGCTGTTTAAGGCATCGGCAAAGCCAACATTTGCTTCTTGAATTAAATCATTATAATCTAATCCATATTTAGAAGCAGTCAAATAATATTTATTAACTAGATATTTAATTAATGGTTTATATTTTTCATATAAGCTATTTCTCACATCTTCATTACTTTCACTTATCATATCAAATAGAAAATCATCTTCTTCATTATACTTCACGATAATCCTCCCATTTTAAATATTATAATTCCCGCTGCTACTGAGGCATTTAAGCTATTAACTTGGCCAATCATTGGAATCATAATTATTTCATCACATTTATCCCTAACAAGTTTACTAATTCCTTTACCTTCATTACCTATAATTAAAGCTTTCTTTTTTGGAAAGTCAATCGTTCTTAAATCAGTGCCATCCATATCAGTTCCGTATATAAAATATCCTTCTTTTTGAAGTTTTTTTATTGTTTCAACAAGATTTGTAACTTTAACTATTTTTACATTATTGGTTGTGCCAACACTCGTTTTAATAACGGTATCATTAATGCTAACACTTCTATCTTTAGGAATAATTATACTTTTTATTCCAGCTGCTTCAGAAGTTCTAATAATTGCTCCAAAATTATGAGGGTCTTCAATATGATCAAGTATAACAATAAAGTCTTCATTAGAAATATCTTTTAATTCAAAATATTGATATTCTTCACGTTCAAAAACTATTCCTTGGTGATTGCCTTTACACATTTTGTTTAAAATTGCATTTGTTGTTATAACAAAATGAATTTTATTTTCCTTTAAAAATTGTTTTACTTCTTGATCATTTTTTGAACTGCTTAAATATACTTTTTTTATTTCTTTGGGATTCGTCATTAATAAAACATTTTTACCATATGCTAACATAGTTTCCCTCCATTTAAGGCTATTATACTATAATTTTTTTGCTGTTTCAAATTTTCCAATAACAAAAAAGAGAATTGTCAAATAATTCTCTTCTCGATATTTTTTTCCATTTAATTTTTCTTCAAAATAAAATGAAATCTTTGATGCACAAAAAATACCGGTGTGCATAATTTTAATATGTTTTTTTTTCTTAAAACTTATGTTGGTAAATTTTGTCTTTTTTCTAATTCTTCAGCATTTATAGCAATTCCTATTGTTACAATGTAAGCTATTAAATAAAACCAAATCATTAATACAACAAAGTGGGATAATCCACCATATAAGATATCGTAATGGGCAACATTGTTAACATAAAACGAATAAATGTAAGTAATTATTATAAAGCCAAAAGTTGTAAATAAAGAACCTTTTGTAGTGTAACTGCTTGAAAGTCTTTTGTCAGGCGCCATTGTATAAATAATTTTAACTAAGAAAAAGATTACTAACCAAGAAACTGGTCCTTTTGAAATATTAATGATAAAAACTATTGAATTTGTAACTTTTTGATTCATATTAACATATTTTACTAATTCAATGAATTTATCGCCAAAAGCTGGTACAAGTAAAAGGAAAACAATTAAAGAAATTAAAATAATAGTCATTATTAAGCCTTTAACTTTTCTTTTTAAAAATGATGAATTTTCAAAATTAAATAACTGATTAGATGTTACAATAATAGAACTTGCTCCACCACTAGCTGCATAGAAAGCAACAAATAAAGGAATTAAAAATTCAAATGAAATTTTAATATCACTAATCATAGGAGTAATTAAGTTTGCTATATCACTGCCAAATGATTTTAGTAAAAAGTTGGAAATAAAGTCAATAGATACATTAAATAGCGAAGCTCCATAAGCAATTAATGTAATCGTTGGAACTGTCGCCAATAAAAAAAAGAAAGCTAATTGGCCAGGCAAGACTAACATATCTGATCTTAACAATATATTACTTAATCTTTTTAAAGCGTTTTTAGCTCCCTTAATTATTTTCATTTTTCCTCGTCCTTTTTTTGATTTTTTATGTCTTCAACACATTCATTTATTGCATCTTCTATTGATTTTAAATCGTTTTCGATCATACTATAACTTATACAAATTCCATAATCAAAAGGCAATGTTTTGAAATTTTTATTTAACTTATTCATGTAACTAGTAATTTGTTTACGATTATAACCAACAAAGTAAATCATAAATTCATTACCGTCAGTTCTTATAATATCTGAATTATCTAGCTGGGTTTTTATCAAAATATTTGCAGCAGCTTTGATTTGTCGATCTCCTTGATCATATCCTAAAGTATCATTTATTTCTTGGATTTTATTTAAATCCACCATTACGACACTTTGAGGATAAATTGTATTTTTGTTCCAAGTGCTTAAATTTTCATTTAAATAATTACGATTTTTTAAAGAAGTTAATTGATCTATAAATTTTAATTTATCTTCTTTTTTTATTTTCTTTTGTAATCTCACTTTTTTACTTGAACGATATATAAATAATAGAATTACAAATATTATTATTATAGTCCATAATGCCCATCTAGCTAAGCTTCCAATTAAAGTACCTCTTTTTTCTAATATTTCACTTTCATATGTTCCTTCATTTATAATCGTGTTGTTATCTAAATAATTAAAATATTTAGAAATTAATGTATTTAATGTATCACCTTTTAACGATTTTAAATTATAAGTAGAGTTTAAATTATAACTGTAACGAATACTATAATTTTTTAAAGAACTTTTTAATAAATAATCGCCAACTTGTTTATCTAATAATATTAAATTGTCTTTATTTTTTAAAATACTGTTGATTTTAGATAATTTAAATGTTTTTAATGTACATCCATCTAAAACAGAAAGTTTTGTTTGTAAGTATGAATTTTCCTCAATATAAATAGTTTTATTTTTAAGAGATTCAACAGATTGAATTACGATCGGATTTTCTTTATTAGCATAAACGGCAAAGACAATTGGAATATTTAGACTTATATCTTTTCCATTTAAGTTATTGTTGTAAAAATTAGGATATAGATCTAATTTACTATTGTTAATGTCACGAATAAATTGTTTTTCGTTATTATATTTTTTATAATCAATATCAATTTCTGAAAATGCAGAAAATCTTGTTAAATACTTACTAACGATTCCACCATATTTTCCATCCCCATATATTTCATATGGCAGATAGTTTAGATAGCCATATTTTATTGATGACTTTTGTAACTCATCCATTTCGGCATCACTTATTTTTAAATTTTCTTTAAATATTTTTAATTCTTCAGCATATATTTTATCTTCTAAAGATGTTTCTTCCCACTTAGTATAAAACTTTTTTAATATTTGAAATAATGTTGAATTACTTTCATCTTTAATATAATAATTTCTCGTTAAATCACTAAAATGATAATTAATAGTAAAATTATTAGCTAAAATCAAATTAATGTATTCAATTCGAGGAATAACTAAACTATCAACACTGCTACCAGATAAACCTTTGATTAATTCATCAGCATTTGCATATTCTGTAAAAGTATTTCCCTCTAAAAAAGATAAATATTTTTTTACATATTCACTATCTTTTTTTAAAATACC
>CALVWG010000071.1 GCA_944364655.1 uncultured Bacilli bacterium
AGGATGTTATTATGGAAAAATATTATATTACAACTGCGATTGCATATGCTTCTGCTAAACCTCATATTGGAAATACTTATGAAATTGTTTTAGCTGATGCAATTGCTCGTTATAAAAGATTAAAAGGTTTTGATGTTTATTTTCAAACAGGAACAGATGAACATGGAGAAAAAATAGAACAAAAAGCAATTGCCGCTAATTTAAATCCTCAAGAGTACGTTGATAATGTGTCTCAAGAAATAAAGAAAATATGGGATGTTATGAATACAAGTTATGATAAATTTGTTAGAACTACTGATGATCATCATAAAAAAATTGTTCAAAATATTTTTCAAAAACTTTATGATAAAGGCGATATTTATTTAGGAAAATATGAAGGCTTATATTGCACACCATGTGAGTCTTTTTGGACAGAAAGTCAATTAGTTGATGGTAAATGTCCAGATTGTGGTAGAGAAGTAGTAAAAAGAAGTGAAGAAGCTTATTTTTTTAGAGTTAGCAAATATCAAGATAAATTAATTGATTATATCGAAAGTCATCCTTTATTTATTCAACCAGAAGCAAGAAAAAATGAAATGATAAATAATTTTTTAAAGCCTGGCTTACAAGATTTGTGTGTTTCAAGAACAAGTTTTGATTGGGGTATAAAAGTACCATTTAATGATAAACATGTAATTTATGTTTGGATTGATGCATTAACAAATTATATTACGAATATTGGTTATGATGTTGATAAATCAAGTGAAGATTTTACTAAATGGTGGCCAGCTGATTTACATTTGGTAGGTAAGGATATTATTCGTTTTCATACAATTTATTGGCCAATTATTTTAATGGCTTTAGATTTACCATTGCCTAAACAGGTTTTTGGCCATCCTTGGCTTTTAATGAATAATGATAAAATGAGTAAAAGTAAAGGAAATATTATGTATGCTGATGATTTAGTAAATTTATTTGGCGTTGATGCTGTAAGATATTATTTATTGCATGAAATTCCTTTTGCAAGTGATGGCACTATTTCCTATGAACTTATAATGGAAAGAATTAACAGCGATTTAGCAAATATTTTAGGTAACTTAGTTAATAGAACGATTTCAATGGCTAATAAATATTTTGATGGTAAAGTTTCTAATAAACAAATTGATGAAGATATTGATAAATTATATATTAAAAATATAGAGTCTTTAGAAGATAGAGTAGAAAAACGAATGGCTAAATTAGAAATAGGTTTAGCAATAGATGAAATATTTGATACCTTAAGAGCTAGTAACAAGTATATAGATGATACTATGCCTTGGAATTTAGCAAAGGATGAAGTTTTAAAAGATCGTTTAGAAACAGTATTATATAATTTATTAGAAGGAATAAGAGTATGTTCGCAATTTTTAAAACCTTATTTGCCAAGTACTGCAGATGAAATTTTAAGACAAATAAATAATGATGATAAAAATTTAGTTTTTAATAGTGATAATACTTATAGAGTTTTAGATCCATCACCAATTTTTATGAGAATAGATATTCCAAAAAAATTAGAAGAAATTAAAAAAAGTAAAGAGGTTTAAAATGTTTGTTGATACTCATTGTCATCTTTATCAGGAATATTATGACGACATTAAAACAGTAATTAAAGAAGCAAATGAAAATGATGTTAAGGGTTTTATTGTGGCTGGTTGTGACATGAATAGTAATAAAGAAGTGCTAGATATATTAAAATTTAAAAATGTTTATGGCACTTTAGGAATTCATCCTGAATATGTATCAAGTTACACTACTTTTGATTTAAATTTATTAGAAGATTTAATAAAAACTAAAAAAGTTGTAGGTATTGGTGAAATTGGTTTAGATTATCATTATTGTAAGGATAATAAACTTGAGCAACAAAAATTATTTAAAGCCCAATTAGAGATAGCATCTAAATATAATTTGCCAGTTGTGATTCATTCTAGAGAAGCTACTGAAGATACAATAAATATTTTAAAACAATTTCCTAATGTAAAAGGGGTAATTCATTCTTTTTCTGGTAGTTTAGAAGTGGCTAAAATTTATATTAAAATGGGATATAAATTAGGAATTAATGGTGTAGTAACCTTTAAAAATTGTAATTTAATAGACATACTTCCTTTATTTGTTAATGATATTGTCTTGGAAACCGATAGTCCTTATTTGACTCCACATCCTTATCGTGGAACTAAAAATTCTCCAAAATATATTAAAAATATTGCTCTATTTATTTGCCAATCACTTAATATAGCAGAAATTGATTTGGCAAATATTACAAATTTAAATGTTAAGGCAATTTTTGACATTGATGTATAGTTGTGTTATCATATTTTTATAAAATGAGGTGTAGAAATGATAAAACGCAAAAGAAATTTTTGTTTGACAATTCAACTTGTTTTGTTAGTTTTATTTATTTTTTTAGCTAAAGTTAGTACAAATAAAGAAATGTCTACTGTTTCTAATAATGCTAGTAATAGGATAATTAATTTATCAACAATGGCTTTAAAGTTAGAAGAAGATTTAAAAAATAATTTATATAGCGCTAAAGATACTTTTACTGGTGATATTACTGGCTATGGAGCTAATTGTCCTTTGTGCAGTGGTAATTTGGCATGTTCTAAATATTATGTTAAAGATGGAACGACTATTTATCCAGATGTTCAGTATGGAAATGTTAGAATAGTAGCTTCATCAAGTAATTTACCATGTGGTTCAATTGTAAGATTTGAATTAAATTCTATTTCTAGTGAACCTATTGTAGCAATAGTTTTAGATCGTGGCGTTTTAGGAAATGATTTAGATTTATTAATGGCCAGTGAATCAGATGCTGTAAAATATGTTGGTCGAAAAACTAAAAGTTATGATGTGTTAAGATTTGGTTGGAATGAATAAACTTATCATTTATTGATAGGTTTTTTATTTTGTGTTATATTATCTTTATTAACGGAGGAAAAATGAAAAAAATAATTGCTAAGAAAAGTTTAGGACAAAACTTTTTAAAAGATGAAGTTATTTTAGAAAAGATTGCTAGTAGTTTTGATTCAACAGAAAAAGATTTAATAATTGAAATTGGTCCTGGTATGGGGGCTTTAACGAAATATTTAATCAAAAAACCTAGTGAACTATTATGTTATGAAATAGATAAAAGAATGCAAGATATTTTATTATCTTTTAATTGTAATAAAGTTAATATAATTTTTGATGATTTTTTGAAACGAAATATTAAAAACGATTTAAAAAGAAATTATGAAAATATTTATATTATTGCAAATATACCATATTATATAACTACACCTATAATTGAACATATAATTGATAGTGAAATTAATATTACGGGAATGACTCTTTTAGTACAAAAAGAAGTTGCTGAACGTTTTAGTGCTAAACCAAATAGTAAAAATTATGGCTATTTTACTGTTTTATTACAACATTATTATAAAATTGAAAGTCTTTTTAATGTTAAACCAAGTGCATTTGTTCCTTCGCCAAAAGTAATGAGTACAGTTGTAAGATTAATAAAAAAAGAAAAAGTTATTGATCTTGATATTTGCTTGTTTAAAAAATTTTTAAAAAGAGCTTTTAGTCAAAAAAGGAAGACTTTAAAAAATAACTTAAAAGAATATGATTGGCAAAAAATAAGTGATGTTTTAATTAAAAATAATATTTCTGTTAACTGTCGAGCTGAAGAATTGTCTTATGAAATGTTTGTTTTAATTTATAAAACAATTTTTAACTAGTAAAGTTTTACTAGTTTTTTTCATATGTTTTTATAGGTGAATATTATGATATTTAAAATTGGAGATTATGTAACTAGAATTAGTTATAATCATGATGTAGTCTTTAAAATTATAAATATCCGTGGAGAAACTGCCTATTTAAAAGGAGTTCAAGTTCGCCTTTATGCCGATGCCCCATTAGAAGATTTAAAAATTTATGTTAAAGAAGATCGAGAGGATGACGAAGATATTGTAAATCTTTTTGATATGGATGATCGGAGCGATTTTTTTTATTTGCCAGGAAAAGTTCTACATATTGATGCTGATCAAGAATATTTAGAAAGATGTTTAAAGTTTTATAAAAAAAACAAGGTTATGGCTGTTGGTAAAAGAATTGATGAAAAAGATATTAGTAAGCAAATAAGAAATTTATTAATAGAATATCAACCTGATATCGTTATAATTACTGGACATGATGCTTATTATCCTAAAAAAGGTGGGATAAGAGATTTAGAAAATTATAAAAATACTGAAAATTTTGTGAAGGCTGTAAAAGAGGCTAGAAAATATGAAAAAAGCCATGAAAAATTGGTTATTATAGCTGGTGCTTGTCAAAGTAATTATGAAGAATTAATAAAAGCAGGGGCTAATTTTGCAAGTTCACCTAAAAGGGTAAATATTCATGCTTTAGATCCAGCAATCATTGCAACAGTTTTGGCAATGAGTGAAAGAACTAAACAGATTGATTTAGTAGATTTATTATCAAAAACTAAATATGGCCCGAATGGAATGGGCGGGATAATGAGTAATGGTATGATGTATGTAGGTTTTCCTAGATAAGAAAAGGAGGATTATGAATCTCGATATAGTTAGAGAGAATATGGCTAAATTTTTGCATAAAAATGTTACTGTACAAGTATATGGTTTAAGAAATAAGAATTTTGAATATTATGGAGTAGTAACAGGTATTTATCCATATGTTTTTACAGTTTTAGTAAATGGCACGCAGAAAAGTTTTAATTATTCTGATGTAATAATTGGCGATGTCGTTGTTAAATTAGCGTAAATAGCTTGAATTTTAAAGATTTATGCTATACAATGTTTATAAGTTAGTTAACTTTAGAAGGAGAGTAAATGATGAAAATTACATCTGTAAGTGTTCGTAAGATCACAAAGGAAAATTCAAGATTGAGAGGAATTGCATCTGTTTTAATAGATGATGCTTTTGCTATTCATGATATAAGAATTATTGAAGGCGATAATGGACTTTTTATAGCTATGCCAAGTAGAAAAACCGCTACTGGAGAATATAGAGATGTTTGTCATCCTATAAATCCAGATGTACGTGCTTTATTTACTGATGCAATTTTATCAGAATATAATAAACCAGATTCTGAAGAATAAATTCTAGATTACTAGAATTTTTTTTTGCAAATAAAGTTATAT
This sequence comes from uncultured Bacilli bacterium, assembly GCA_944364655.1. GTDB lineage: Bacteria > Bacillota_I > Bacilli_A > RF39 > UBA660 > Ventrenecus. Next base: position 5,163 of record CALVWG010000071.1, read on the forward strand.
TATTAAATTTTCATTCATATATATTTTTAGGTGATAATAATGGTGACGGAAAATAATGTACCTTTAGTACCAACAAATCATGAAGTAAAAATAATGGATAGACGAGAAATTTACTTAACTGGTGTAAAAAAAATTAGTAGTTTTGATCATGAAGAATTTTTGTTGGAAACAACAATGGGTATGCTTTTATTAAAAGGTAGTGGCCTAGAAATATTAAAACTTGATACGCATGATGGAAATGTTCATATAAAAGGGAAAATAAACAGTTATCAATATATTGAAAACGGTAAAGGAAAAGTCAAAGAAGAAAGTTTTTTGACTAAATTGTTTAAATAATGGATGAAATAACCCAACTATTATCTTTTTTTATTTCCTTTTTATTTGGTTTTGGTTTCCATATTCTTACAACTTGGCACTTTAAAACAACAGAAACTTATAATTTATTAATGCGTTATTTAACAACTATTTTATTTGTTTTTAATATCGTATTATTATATGTATATATAATGTATTTAATTAATAATGGTGTAATTCATATATATTTTTTAGCCTTTGTTGTTTTAGGATTTTTATGTTTTGGCATTTTACAAAAAAATGTCAAACTTAATCTTTTTTTACCAAGCAAAGTTGAAAAATTATTTCGTAAATGATATATTCTAGTATAGAAGTATGAATAGGTGAATAGAATGAAAAAGAAAGGATTAAAAAAGGCAAAAAAAAGATTATTGTTTTTAGCAGTATTTTTTATAGGAATTGTTGGCTTGTCTTTTGTTTCTATTTTTCGAGATTGGTTGCAAATAATGCAAAATAAGCAGCAAATAGCCAGTCTTACTTCTTACTATGATGATTTATTGAAAGAAGAAGAAAGTTTAACTAGTGAAGTTACCAAACTACATGATCCAGATTATGTAGCACGATACGCTAGAGAAAAGTATATGTATTCTTTACCTGGGGAATTTATTATTAAATTACCTGATGAATAGAAAGTTTTTCTTTCTTTTCTTTTTTTTCTATTCTAAAATATAAAGTAGTGATTTTATGGAAAAATATTGTCGAATAAAATTATTTGATTTGCAATTAGATGGAAAGAAAATGTTAACTGACTTTTCTTTCTCTTTTGATGGAAAAAAGGCAATTTGTTTATTAGGGGAAAGTGGTTCTGGAAAATCATTATTATTAAAAGCACTAAATAAAAATCCAAATTTATTTGAGACTAACGGACAAATTGAGTATTATTTTTTGGAAGAAAATAAAAATTTAAATTGGCAAGAAATTGTTAATTTTGATAATTTAGATAATGAATGGCAGAGTTTTTTAAATAAATTTTTAAAAACTAATAAATATTTATCATTAAAAATTGCATTAATTTTAAAAATAATATCTAAACCAGATTTTTTGTTTTGTGAAGATTTACATAATTTTTTAACTAATGAAGAATTAAATTTATTTTTGATGTTTTTAAAAAAACAAAATATTAAAATATTTTACATTACCAATCAAGTGGAAAATTCAGCTCTTTCTGATTATTTAATTGTTATAAAGAATAATAAAATTGCTATTGAAGGAAAAACAATTTCTGTTTTAAAAGAAGAAAAATTGATGAAGCTTTTAGGTTATTCATTACCATTTTATGTAAATATGAGTATTCAGTTGAATTATTATGGAATACTTGATACTATTTGCTTAACTAAAGAGGAGTTGGAGGAAGCAATATGGAAATCAAATTGAATAATTTTGTAAAATATAATGGATTTTCTGTTTTGGTTAATTTTCCTTTAAAATTAAAAGATGTAAAAAGTAATAAAAATTTTGGTTATGTTTTAGACAATGTTTATAAAAATCGTGAAACAGTAATGGAATATTTATTTTTTAGAAGTAAGTTAAGTAATGATAAAATTATTCAAGCATTACAACTTGTAAAATTAAAATCTAGTTTAAATGATGTTTTCTTATGTTCTTTAACTAAACAAGAAATGAAAAAAGTAGAACTAGCACTTGTTTTACTTTTACAATCAAAAGTAATTGTATGTGAACATTTTTTTGATGATTTAACTTATGGAGAGCAAGATTACTTTAAAAGATTTTTTAGAAATTTGATATATAAGAAAAATATTGCGGTTATTTTAATTGAAAATAATATGAATTTTGTTTGTGAAACTGTTAAAAATTTTTATTTGTTTACAGAAGATGGAAAATATAAATATATTGATAATTTTTATGATGATGAAATTTATAAGTATGTTTCAATGCCTTTTACAGTAGAATTAGTAAAATTCTTAGAGAGTAAAGGACACAATATTGATCATGATGTCACTTTTAATGAAACTTTAAAAGCAATATATCGAGGTGTATAATGAGAGTTTTAGGAAGAATTTCATATGATGGAAGTAAATTTTCTGGTTTTCAAAGGTTAAATAATGGATTAGGAATTCAAAATGAACTTGAAAGAGTATTGAGCATAATTGCTAAAAAAAAGATTAAAATAACTGGCGCTGGAAGAACTGATGCTGGTGTACATGCATTAGATCAATGTATTCATTTTGATTTAGATATTAATTTTTCTTTAGATAAATTAAAATATGCATTAAATCGTTTGTTAAAAGACGGTATTAAGGTAAATAGTTTAGAAAAAGTAAAGGATGATTTTAATGCTAGATATGATGTTTTAGAAAAAACTTATGAATATAGAATTTTATTAAAAGAAAAAAATCCTTTTTTAGTTAATTATACTTCAATAATTTATCAAAATTTAGATATATTAAAAATGCAGGAAGCAAGTAAATTATTTTTAGGAGAACATGATTTTAAAAATTTTGTGTCTGGAGAACGTCTTTCATATATAGCTAAAATTGATAGAATTGATATTAAAAATATAGGTAAGCAATTAATCATAACTTTGAAAGGAAAGTCTTTTTATCGTTATATGGTTAGGCATATTGTTGGGGCTTTACTTGATGTTGGTTTAGGAAAATGTGACGAAAGTAAAGTAAAAGAAGCTTTAGAAAATCCAGGTAAAACTATAAATTTTTCAGTGGCAATACCTAATGGACTTTATTTAAAAAAAATAAAATATTAAATAGTAGTTGTCATTTTGTTTATTCAAATTTATTTGTTTAAATAAATTATTTATGATATATATTTTATATAAATATTAAAGTTAAAGTTGGTGATTAATTTGTCTGGTGAAGATTTTTTAAATAAATTATATAAAGATTTAGCGCAGTCATTTGAAGTTACTAATCATGCGATTAACAAAAGTTATAAATCGGAAAATATTAGAAATTATATGAAAAGGTTAGAACAAATAAATGATATTGCTAATAAAAAGCGGAAAAAAGAGTTATTATTTTTCTTATATTATGAAAAATATGTAACAAAAAAAGAAAATATTTCAAATTATTTTAGTGAAGAAGAAAAAAATGACATTCTAAGATTTGTCAACTATTAATTTTTATGATATATTAATACACGCTAAAAACACACGAAATTTGATATTTTTTAAAAATTATCAAATAATGTGTTATTTGGTATATAATATAA
>CALVWG010000072.1 GCA_944364655.1 uncultured Bacilli bacterium
AGAGCCTATTGTTTCTTTAAGTCCGAAAGTGGGCAGTGAGCCAATCGGTAATAAGTATGACAAACAACTATAAAATGGAGAATGTCAAATGAATGATAGGCAGTCGGATAAGTTCATAGTACCGATGAAATTGAGTAATGCCAATGGAGGGAAGGGACTTACATAATAATGGTCTTTTCAAGGACACATTATCTATACACAGGGATAGGAGGAAATAATGGAAACGAAATTGAAAAGAATAGCTCAAATCTCTAAAGAACAGCCAAAGGTTGTATTTACATCAATATATCACTTAATCAATGAGGAATTATTATTACAATGTCATAAGGAACTTGATGGTAGTAAAGCAGTTGGAACTGATAAAGTAACAAAAGATATGTATAATGCTGACCTTGAAGAAAACATTAAAGCTTTAGTTATTAGACTAAAGAACAAAGCATACAAACCAACACCAGCCCTAAGAATATACATACCAAAAGGAAATGGTAAAATGCGACCTTTAGGTATTTCAATATATGAAGATAAAATAGTACAACTTGCACTAAAGAAAATACTAGATGCAATCTATGAACCTAAATTTAAAGATAATATGTTTGGATTTAGACCTAATAGAGGTTGTCATCAAGCAATTAAATACGTTAGAAATAAAATTACCAAAGATAAAATAAGTTATATAGTAGATGCAGATATCAAAGGGTTCTTTGACCATATTAATCACGACTGGTTAATGAAAATGATAGAACTCAATATCAAAGATACGAATATATTATGGCTTATTAAGAAATACTTAAGAGCAGGTATTATGGACAATGGTAATTTTATAGAAACAACAGAGGGTTCAGCACAAGGAAATATTGTTAGTCCAGTACTAGCAAATATCTATATGCATTATGCTTTAATATTATGGTATAAGGTTAGTATTGAAAGTAAATATAAAGGAGAAACTTTTCTAGTAGTATATGCAGATGATTTCATCACAGGATTCCAATATAAATGGGAAGCTGAGGCATATTATAAAGAGCTAGAAAAGAGAATGAATAAATTTGGTTTAGAATTAGAGAACAGCAAAAGTAGACTTATAGAATTTGGAAGATTCGCAGTAGAAAATAGAAAGAAGAAAGGTTTAGGCAAACCAGAAACTTTTAATTTTCTAGGATTTACATTTTATTGTAGTAAAGATAGACTAAATAGATTTTCAGTAAAATTAAAGACAAGTAGAAAGAAATTCAAACAGAAAGTAAAAGCAATGAAAATTTGGCTTTATGAAAATCGTGATGAGAAAACCAGAGATATAGTAAAATCATTAAATAGAAAACTCTTAGGACATTATCATTATTATGGAGTATCTTTCAATGGTAAAATGTTATATAATTTTAGACAGAGAACAATTGAAATGTTATTTAAGGTTCTTAACAAAAGAAGTAATCGAAGAAGTTACAATTGGGATGGACTAAATGAAATGTTCAAAGTTTATAAAATAGAAACACCTAAGATATATGTAAGTTTATTTGAGTGAATATTATTATGAAAAGCCGTATGCGGGAAAACTGCACGTACGGATTTGTATAGGGGCTTATGTCGCGAGGCATTTGTCTACTAGACTGTAACGGAGGTATAGTATGTTAATTACAGGAATTTTAATTACAATAATTGCATTTTTTATGATTTTAATGCCACAGGTTTTTATGAGGCTTAAAAGTTCTAGAATTCCAGATAAATTATTAAAAAAACCTAAAATGAAAATTGTTCTTAGAGTGTGGGGTGTAATTTTTGTAATTGTAGGTATTTTATTAATTATTTTCTCAATTATTTAATAATAATTTACAAATTTATGGAGGTATGTGATATTATGAAAAAAAGAAAAATTATGTGAAATGATATAGGACTTATTGGCTCTATATTGGGTATAATAGCAAGTATTATATTGATAATACTGAATTTAATAGATAATAATCTTCTAATAATAGCTATTGTTTTATTATGTAGTTGTTCTATTACTTTAATAGCAAATATTAGTCAAAGAAATAATGGAGGAAAATAATAATTACCATTTACAGAACAATCGAGTATTATCGAAGATTTACTTTCTCCATGGTATTCTGCGCTTTTCACAAAGCAAAACTCTCTTCATTTTTACCAAAGAGAGAAAGTAATTCTTTTCAAAATTAATATTTTGTGTATATTATTAAGTGTGTTGAGATTATTTTAACTCTTTGGTCGGACTTATAATAACTCAACACTTTTTGCTTTATAAGAATATTCATTTAAAATTCAAGACTTTTCGTTAGAAATTTGGTACAATTTTAATATAGTTGGAGTGATGAAAATTCATTTCGTTGGAGGTATTATGAAAAAGGAAATCGTTACGGTTTTAATAACAGGAATGACTATCCTAGGGATAACAGGTTGCGGTTCAATAAAAGATTTTCAGATTGAATATCAAAACCAAAATGAATGTAATAAACCGGAATTACTGATGTCAAAAGAAGAAAGAAACATTTATACTTACTGTCTTGAAAATACGACCATTAAAATAAACGATGAGAATATTGAATTAAAAAATTATATAGAAGATAATAACGATGCCATTAACCAAATAATAAGTACCTTAAAACTGGAAGATACTTTAATGGATGGTGGTACTCAAATTTATAAGGGAGATATTACTTTAATCCAATGTAATACACTAGATGGTAATCAAGATGTTTATATTGGAAATAAGGATATGGAGTTTAAACAAAATTTTTGTAAAGATAATAATTATACTTTTATAAGAACTTATACAATAAACGAAGTATCCAAATATACTGAACAACAATATACTGAAGAGGGGAGTCCAGTTACTTATGGAAATTCCTTTAAAGTAACACTAAGTGAATTTCAAGGAGAAACAAAAACAGTAATTATCAATAACTTATGGGATATCACCTTAGAGAAAGACAAAACTTATGAATTTGAATTTATGCTTAATGAAGATGCGATAGAAATAGAAGAGAAAATCGAATATATTTTTAAAAATTCGACGATTGTAGGAGTTAAAGAAACGGCTAAAACAGGTTTAGAACAACTTCAAGAACCAATAAACAAAGAATAATAGAAAAAAATAGAAAGAATGAAAATAAAGATAAATAAAAAACATCGTCATTTAATAAGGAGTAGAATTTATGGAATCATTTCATCAATCTGATAAAAATAAAGAGAAAAAATTAGATGTTCAAAAGGCCTTTGAATTAAATTTAAAGTATATATCTAGTCAAGAAATGAATGTCGAAGATATTAAAAATCAATTTGTAAAATCAAATACTAGATTTTATCTAACGATAGGGGAGATTGATTGCCCAAGTGGGAAAATTATTGTTTCTGATCCACTTGCCTATTTAGCTAGTGGAAAGTTTTCTCCAGTACTAGAAACTGAGATTCCTGTCGGCAAATATCCAGTTGAGATTTCTATATGCCGAAGTCCTGAAATAGGAATCAGAATGTGTACAGCAAGATTAAAAATCAAAAATACTCTAGCTATTAAATACGTTATCGCTAACCCTACTGAAGAAACTGCTACTTTTATTGCTAAAGATGGCGTTCTAAGTGGGTTCCCAGTAGATGCAGGGATGATTTCTTTTTGTGATGAACAAGTAGGAAAAGAATATCAAATATTTTTAGATGCCTGGTATCAAGATAACCCTGATGGTAACCACTACGATGATTATTTTGCTACATTCTTTAAGGAGAGTGCACTCAAGTTACCCCAATCCCAAAGAGAAGGGGGAGGTTTTATCGAGTGGAAACCCCCTGGTACTAAACATAAATTGGTGATGATCGCTAGTGGTTTTGGTGATGGTTTTTATCAGGCTTATTGGGGATATGATGAAAAAAATGAAATTTGTGAATTGATTGTACCTTTAGTAAATCCTAATTTGTTCGGTGTTTAAGCAATGAAGATAATCAATAATAGGAGTATGCTAGATAAATTTGTATGAGATCTTGAAACAATTAAATATTCAATATAAAGAAATAGAACATGAAGCAGTCTATACGGTCGAATAAGCTTAATTTATAAAAAATCATATTGAGGGGACTCTTTGAAAAGCTAAAAGAAGAAGAGGTAGAAGAAGTAGCCAACTCTATGAAGCAGAAAGACCTATGAATATAAACGGAATTAAACTGCTTCAAACATTAAAAAAATTAAAGATAATTCTGATTTCAAATGATTGTTGTAAAACATAATATTGTTATTGTTGGTTTTGCACAAGTTATCATTCATCGTAATGCTTTGAAGAAAACAATCCTTTTATCATCATTTGTAGTGCTTGAGTAAAAAAAAGAATATAGAAGGCTTAAAGTAAGAACAAAATTATTTGAATATATCGAAAATATAGCTAGAAAAATGAATTGTGAGTTTATTCGCTTATTGGCTGATTCAGATAACATTGGTGCTAATCAACTTTATAAAGAATTAAATTTATGAATTCGTTAATGGTTATGTGAAATTTTTAAAATACCTTTATCATAAAGCTTATTTCCTTTATAATTTTATTACTTTGCTGATAAGTTGATAATCTAACGGTGTTTTTAGAATATAAGAATGGTGTAATTTTCTCGATGGAACGATATTGAATAAACACACGGCATTTTTCCTAAAAAACTGATATATAAATCTTCTTTTTAATGATAACAAATCTGTACATAAATCAAAATTTATAAAAATCTCGATAAAAATATTATGTTATAATATTTTTATCTAATACAAATTGATTTGGAGGTGTAATATGGGATTTTGGAAAAAACTTGGTATATGGAATATGTTTACTGGTAAAACCCCAGAGACAAGAGCCTTAGGTGCCCTTGTTGCATTAGATGATTATGAAAAGGAACCTAAAAACAGCAAATATTATTCCGAGCACAATTATAGTTGGTCTGAATGTACTAATTGCCATACTATAATACAAGAAGGAATGGAAGAATGCCCAAATTGTAGACAAAAATTTAAAAAAAGTTTATATTCTAACGGGAATGAAAATACTAAAGTAAATATTTATGATAGACGGGGAAATATTATAGATATAAGTGATTTAAGAAAACAAAAAAAGAAATTCTATAAAGCTGGTGTTAATATTGATCCAGGTGATTACTTTTTTTTCTCACTCGAAAATAAAGGAATGTACATAATTGGTGCTGGTCAAATAGATGGACCTTCTGATATGTATGATGCTCTAGAGAAAAATGATTATTGTATAACCGGATCTTTTATTAAATTATTAGTTTCTGATTCGTTATTTGTAGATAACGGATTTTTGATTAATACAAATTTAATTAGCAAAGTTGAATATATCAATCCACATGGTTTTTATAGTTATAGGGTTGGAACGGATCTACCTGAAGGAAATTATCATTTTAAACTTTATGACGAAAACTGTTCTGCACATTTTATATGCTATCAAGGAGCAAAAACTGGTAGAGTTGATGAACAAGAGAAGGCTGAGGGATGGTTTAACACTGCAACAGAGTTAGATATAGCTGATGGCCTTGTAATATATTTAGATAAAAATATATTTATTGATAAAATTGTTAGCTTTGGCGGAAATGAAACTTAAGAAATAGAAAGGTTAATTGAAAAAAATCTAGTTGTGAAAGATTAATTTTTTGAAATGAATTGTGAGTTTATTTGTTATCGACTGATTCAGATAACATTGATACTAAACGATTTATTAAAAAATTAAATAACAAATGTGCTAATAGTTGTGTAATTTTTTAAAATAATTTAATCATAAAGGTCATTTTCTTTTATGACTGTATTGCTTTACTGATAATCTAACAGTATCTTTTTACAACATGAATTTGTTTATAAGTAAATATTTCATAAATAATCTTTACAATAAGAAATCACGTTATCATAAAAAAGGTCAACGAGTAACATAGGATATTTTTATAAAATAGGTTGTGTTAAAATATAAATATAGTTGTTTTTTTTGGAGGTGTAGTATGGCATTTAAAAGTTATAATTGGTCTATAGGGACTACTAGTTTTAGAACGAGTCAATTAAATTATAAAATAGAAAGACAACTACAATTATTAAAAGAATTCTGGAATAATAATCCTAATGCAGAATGGAATAATGACACCCAAGAAAAATATTATAATTATTTAAAGGAAAATGACTTTTTAGATGGAGAAGCAAAAATTCCAGATAAAGATGCAAGAGAAAAAACCTCTGGTTTAGCTGATATAGGCGTTTTAACTAGAGACAGAAAATTAACTGAAGTTGGAGCTAATATTGAACGATTATTATATAAACCAATGAATAAAAAAAATATATTTATGATTTCTGAAGACAGTTATAAATATTTATTGCAATTTCTAAAACTACAAATTAATAATGAGAATATTAAAATAAAACCATTTATAGCACTTATTTATAT
>CALVWG010000073.1 GCA_944364655.1 uncultured Bacilli bacterium
CGAACTAAAGACATTATTTCTAGCACTTCAGATGAAGTAAATGACTAAATTAAGTGTACAATTTCATTCCTCTTTTTGTACATAAATAAATTCCCTTTTTTGTACATTTTGGTATTGACATTAACATTCAGTTAATTCCATTTTTCTTGTTTGCACTGCAAAGTATGTTTGGCCTAATGCTACTGCCTCATATTTTGGGTTTGCATTTTGTACAATTAAGTAGCAAGCATATCTACTTAATTTGTAGTCAATAATAGGCTTTGTAGTCTTACCTGCTGATACGATTTTGGTGTTGACACCAAAATTGGAATTAATATTGTTGTTACTTTGAGAACAAGAAATTTGAGCCTTTTCTATAACTGCCGAAAAATATCTCCATTCCTTATAACCAAGTATTTGTTGTAATTCTCTTGCTTCCCAAAACTCATTTCCATATTCATCAATGTGTTTTATATCTTCAAAGTTTTTTTCATTATATTCTTCTATGTTATTCATCTTTTAACCTCCCCATTCTTATAATAAATTATTTTAATTTTATCTCATCAAAACTAATTAATTCACTTATTACATTTTCATTATTTATTTTTGTTTGCTTCCCCTTATAAATTATTAACTCATTATTTTTAATTTCACAATCTAAAGTTAAATAATAATCATTAGTCGCATATATTATTACTTTATCATTATTAATTATTCTATATTCTTTATTCATTTTAATTTCTATTCCATAGCTTAATAGATAAATGAATAGTAATAAAAACAAATAAAATGGAACTATTTTTAAAAGATTTACAAAATCGTTTAGATTATTTTTTCTATTATTTTCTTTATTTTGTTTTTTAATAAATACTAATGCCATAATAATTTCTATAATAATTAGCAAAATAACATTTATAATAAACTGCGACAATGAATATTTAGTATTAGTTGCTGCAACAATAATTGTATTAGATATTAAAATTAAAAATATATTAAGTATAACAGTTCTTAGTTCTATTTTCTTTTTTTTAAAATTAAACAATTGTATATAACAAAATAATAATGATCCAAAACAAAATAATGTTAAAATAGAAAAAGCAAAATTATATAAAATGTTTAATTCATTATCATTAAAAAGACCATATGAAAGACCATAATAACTAAAATAAAAAACTGAATACATATATTTTATAAATCTTAATATAAAAGATATACCTATTGTAAAGCCGGTTATTCCTGCAACTATCCAGCCATAATTTTTTTGTAAAAAATCAAATAAATTCTCTTTATTTTTCATAAATTAACCCCCAATAATTTTTTTGTATAAGTACTTTATCAATTTCAATGTACACATTGTCGCAATTTAGGACAAAGTTTTAAATGTATAACATACTAAATTTATAGATAATTATACTTTCTTATCTTTATCTATGATAATTTTATCAATTAAATTATTGTATTAATTATCTTGAATGATAATTTATTTATTAACTTTTTTTATTATTTCAGCTAAATTTTCATCAGCAGTACCTATTAATTTAGTAACTTCTGGTAACTCATAAAAAGCTACCGTGTTTTCTAAACTAAATTCTAAAGAAGATGAAGCACATAAAAAGATTTTTTTGTTTAATCCTAACGCAATTCCTAGTTCAATATGTGCTCCTCTTCCAGCTGGCAATAATATAATTACAAAATCAGCATCAATTATTCCTTTTTTCTCTAAAGTAGCATAACTAGTCATGTCATTAATATCAACATCATTATTAACATTTTTTACCCAATCATAAGTTTGAATAAATCCTTTTTCTTTTAAAACTTTAGCATAATAATTAACTAGTTCACAGTTTTTCATACCAGATCCAATATAAAATTTCATTATAAATTACTCCTTTTAAAAAATATTTAATCTAGCAACATTATTACATACATTAGTTTGTGTGTCAACAAACTTTTTAAGTAATTTTTAACTTCTAAAATTTTTAGTTTTAAACTTCTATCTAATTTTTCTAAAGGCAAATTTTCTTCTCTTGCTTTTTTTATCAAAAAAGATTCAACTTCTTCTTTAGAATTAATAATTGCTAATTCAGGATAAATATTAAAATAATCTTCAACTAATAATTTTATTTTTTCTTCCATAACATTAATCCTTTCATTTTTTAGAAGCGACCTCCGCCGCCTCCGCCTCCGCCGAAGCCGCCACCAGAAGAGAATCCTCCTCCTCCACCAGAGCCACTTGACCAATTTGAGCCACTTGATGAGCTACTAGTATAACTACGATAGCCATTTTCCATAGATCTTGTTGTAGTGTGTGCAATAAAACTAATTGTTGTAAAATTATCAATAAACATTTTTGTCTCTAAATAGTTACTATTTGCGTCAAAATCATTAACTTTAATTTCCATGTCTTTAGCTAACTTTTTGGCACATCCTAAAACCGTTGCATAAACTAAATATTTTTCCCATAAAATAACTTCTGGTAATTCTTTTTTTTCAAATTTTCCAAAATCATTTAAGAATTTTTTAAAAGCTTTCCATTTAACGAAAGAATCCATTCCTTCTAAAGTTTTCTTTTTAGCTAAAATAGTATAAATAATTAAAATTATAAACATTAAAATAAGCCATATATACCCAAATTGAACCATTCTTAAAAAATGATTATTGATTAAATAATTTATTAAACCAATTAAAGAAATAATTATGCCAACTATTCCTGTAATAATTCCCCATTTTTTAATTTTATATTCTAAAGATTTTTTATTTTTAATACTCGTAATACTAGTTTTTCTACTATATATAATAACTATAATTACAAATACAAGTGTTAAAAAGAATCCTCCTATTATTGCACAAAAAACAAAACCCCAAAATACAACTAATGAAAAAACTGCTCCATTATTTGTATTTTTCTTTGAATTACTTTCTTTATTATCTCCAACATAAATTTTTTCTTTTAAAGCTTCATTTAATAACTCTTTTTGAAGTTTTTTCCAACGACTAATAAATACTGTACTAGAATTTCTAGTCATTTTTTTGATGGCTTTTAAATCAGTTTTTGAACTATTTCCAAATAATAGTTTTAATAAAGCTTGTTCTTTATTAGAAAGATCTAAATTATAATTAGAATTTTTTTCTAAAACTACATTTTTTCTTTCATTGGTATTTTTAATAATAATTATTTTTTTATAAATTAAATTTAATATTTCAGCTGATATAGCTTTATCAGTTATTTTCTTTTTAAATAAATATTCTACTGTTGATGGTGAATAATTATTTGGAAATTCTCGCATATAAATATGTTCAAATAAAACTTTTTCTTCTTTATCAACTTTTAAATAAATATAAATAAAAGTTCCTAAACCTATAATTGTTAAAATTACTACAAATATTACATTTTGTTTATTAAATTCTTCTTCTTTTTTTAGAATTCCTTCTAAAGCTTGATTTAAATCTTTATTTAATGATTCTTTTAATTCTTTATTTTCTAAGACATTAATAGCTTCTTCAGCTTTAGAATACCAATAATAATCAAGATATTTTAAAGCATTTTCTGTATATTCTTTGGCTGTATTTTCTTCTTCTAAAATAACCTTCTTTTCTAATAAAATTAATTTACTTTCAATATCTTTTATGACATCTTGGTTGGTAATTAATTTTAAATCTGATTTTAATCTTTGATAACAAGAACGACTAACATATTTATTACAATATTCTAAATCTTTGTAAAGTTCTTGTTCTCTTAGATACTCTTTTTGTTCCCGTTCATAATTAGCTTGATTGGCTAAATCTTCTTCATAATTGATAATTTTATCTAAGGCTAAAACGTTCGTCTTTTTTAAAGAATCTTTGATAACTTCTTTATCAAAAACAGCTCTGATATCAATAGCTTGATAGCTACGAACATTTTTAACATTTGCTACTAAAGTATTATTAGAAACTTTTTTAATATTGCCATTTAAAGGTCCATGAGCCCAGACTAAAAGTTCATTTTGATTATTTGGAAATGTTATGGTAACGTTTAGATTATTAATAGATTCACGTAATTCAGTGCCAACGGCATTCCAAAATATTTCACCTACATCATCATGTAAAACAGCTAAATTTTTTAAAGTATATTTTAAATAAAAAGCTTTATTTTTTTTACTTGGTAAATAAATCATGTAAGTATTACCCGTCTCAAAATAATCAGTTGTATAAACGCCATAATCTCCTTTACTGGCACTTGAAACTTCATAAAAATCATCGCCATTTATATTTGAAAAATCAAAGTTTTCATCTTGTTCTAAAGCTTTAATGGCAATTAATTCTAAGCCATCGGCATTATGTAATTTACTGCCACCATAATAGTTTAACTCTGGCCGAAAATCATATAAATTTTCATTTTTAAAAAGGATTTCTCGTTCCATGCCGTTATAATCGCCATTCATATAAAAATACTCTTCAACTACAAGATCACCATTTTCTTTTAAAACAGCATTAATATAGTAGTTTTCAATACCTGAATCAGCTTTAACAGTTAAGGGAATTAATAAAATAAAAATAAATAAAAATTTTTTTAAAATGCGCATTATAAACACCAAACCTTAATATATAAATATTATATCATTTTAAAAAATTTTAAAATAGCCTTATTTATTTTTTCGATATTGAATGTGATTTCTAAGTAAAAATGTTACATTTTTATGAAACAATTATAAGTGAAAATGTTACATAAAATATGATGTAATTAATTAAGTATATTCCGTTAATTACAAGTAAAAATGTTACATCATTTGT
>CALVWG010000074.1 GCA_944364655.1 uncultured Bacilli bacterium
TAATTAAATTCTTGTCTTTTCTCAATTCTCTTCTTTGCTTTCTATTCACTACTACATACCACCTTTTTATTATGTAGTAATTATATCAAATTCTTTGCGAAAAAAATTTACTCTTTTTCTCTGAAATTGTTTAAAAAAATTTATTTTTTTATTTCTCTGTGATAGAATGTTATAAGGTGATGAGTTATGAAAAAATATTATACTTTAGAAAATAAAGATTTTATCCCATGTGAAGAAATTAAAAAAAATTTTTGGGTTCATTTAACTAATCCAACCGATGAAGAAATTAAAGAAATTTGTGAAAAATTAGCTATTGAGGAAACCGTTTTAAGAAAAACTTTAGATAAATCTGAATTACCTCACATTGAAGTAGAAGATAATTCTATTTTGTATGTTATCAATATTCCTTATATAATACTTTCTAAAACTAAGAAAAAATATCGAGCTTTTCCTTTTGGTATGTTTTTGTTTAAAAATGGCATTTTAACAGTTTCAACTAATAATCATCCAATTATTCAAGATATTTTAGAAGGCAAAATTAACAATTTAGACTTTAATAATCATGAAACTTTTCCAATACATATTATTGGAAAAAGTATGGAGTATTACTTAAAGCATTTAAATGAAATTCAAGAAGATATTAGATTAAAAGAAAGAGATTTAATTAAAGCTTCTAGTAATAAAGATTTAGAGCATTTACTTACTTTGCAAAAAAGTTTATTATATTTTACAACATCATTACAAGGTAACCGAGCAGTTTTAGAAAAAATTGAAAATAATAATAAATTAACTTCTAAAGAAATAGACATTTTAAGAGATGTTCAAATTGAAATAAAACAAGGAATTGAAATGGCTAATATTTGCCGAGAAATTTTAGAAAATACAATGAATACTTATAGTTCAATTATTTCTAATAACTTAAATGATATTATGAAATTTTTAACTTCGATAACTTTGGTTATTTCAATACCAACAATGATTGCTTCATTTTTAGGTATGAACGTATCATTAGGTGAATTTGGAACTGATCCATATTCATTTGCAATTATTATTGCTCTTTCCTTTATAATAGCTATTATTTTAATAGTAATATTAAAGAAAAAGAATTTGTTATAAAAAAACAAGAGTTAACTTAGTAGTTTAAAGTTCTCTTGTTTTTTTATTATGAATTTTATTTTTAATTAATTCTAGTCCTAAAATTAATAAACCACCTATTATAAAAAACAAAACACTAAATGTGTCAATAGTCATATAATTTTTAGGAATTGTAAGAGTTGTTGGGCCCATAACAATTGCATAAATTGAACCAAGCATTAAGCCTATAATACAATAAACAGTTTGACTACGATATTTTTCTAGCGCTATTTTAATTAATTTAATTATTAAAGCAATACCAGTTAAAATACCAAGTCCAAATATTAAAAGGACTGGAAAATAACTCAAATTAAAATGTAAAAATTCTTTGATGGCAGAAATTATAGGAATATAAAGACCAAATATTAATAATAAAGTTGATCCAGAAATTCCTGGCAAAATCATTGCAGATATGGCAATCATTGCAGCAACGAAAATATATAGGCAAAGTCCAATGTTTAAGTTGGTAATATTCACATTTGTTCCACTACTTGCAACAGGATTAAAATAAGTTATCGCTGATACAATAATTATTCCAATAATTAAAAAAATTATATTATGATATTTATTTTTTAAAACATTTTTTTCTTCTTTAACAATTAATGGAATAGCAAAAATAATAAAACCAACAAATAATGAGCTTATTTCATAAATATGTTTTTCAAAAACACTAGTTAAAAATAAAACCGCCATAATCATTCCTATAATCCAACCAATACCTAATTTTAATAAATATTTTAAAGAATCTATTCTTTCTTTTTTTGTTCCTTTCATTAAATTGTTTAAGGAATTTATAAATTGATCATAAAATCCTAAAATAAAAGCAATAGTACCTCCTGATACTCCCGGAACGCTATCCGCTAAAGCCATGCAAAATCCATTAAAAGCATTAATAATATATTCTTTAACTTTGTTCATTTTCATTCTCCTTCTTTTCTTTAACACTTGCTATTTCTTGTAATTCAAAACGATATTTTTGAGAAATATTTGGATATTTTTGATGATCAACCTCACTTAAAAACATATCAAGCGGTCTTATATAAATATCACAATTTCCATATAGTGCTTTATAAATCACATATTTCTCTTTTGTTTCTGAATGAATAGCAACATCAATTACTAAATAATAATCTCCTTTAAAATGCTTATAAATAGCATTTGTTTTTAATGTATTCATTTTACTATTTCCTTTCACTAGCAATAACATCATAACATATATATTATATTTATAGCAATTAAATTTTCAAAATATTTTTTTATATTTTACATAAAATACTATAGGTGATTTGTTTGAATAAATTAAAAAAAATTGAATTAATCAATTTAATAATAATTATTATTTTAGGTACTATACTTCATTTTACTTTTGAACTATCTAATAACAATTTATTTGTAGCTTCTTTTAGTGCAGTTAACGAATCAACTTGGGAACATTTAAAATTATTATTTTTTCCAGTTTTATTAACAACGCTAGGTAGTTTTTGCTTTTTAAAAAAAGACTTTCCTAATTATATTATTACTAAAACAAAAGCTCTTTTATTAGGATTAATTTTTATTGTTGTTTTTTTCTATACTTATACAGGAATTTTAGGTTTTAACATTGCTTTTTTAGATATATTAAGTTTTTTTATAGCTTGTTTTATTGTTTATTTATATAGTTATAAAAATATTAATAATTGTAAAAATAATTTTTTAGGAATTTTTATTTTATTTATTTTATTAATTCTTTTTATTATTTTTACTTTTTATCCTCCACATATTGGTATTTTTAAAGATCCTATTACAAATAATTATGGTATTTTAAAAAACTAAAGTTTTAATCACTTTAGTTTTTAGTTTAAATAATTTATTTGATTTTTTTCAATTAGATTAAAGATTGTTAAATTAGAACTATTTTTGTTTTCATCATTCATTTTAATCGCGGTTATTTGACTATTAGTGTAAGTTTTATAATAATAAATTCCTTTATCAGTATTTATACAACTAGAATAAATTGTTATATCGCTTTTTCCTTCTTTAGTTAGAGTTGTTCCAGAAATCATGCTGACAGAATCTAATATATGAAAGAAATTAGTTACTGAACTTTCTTCATCATCTTTAGTTATTAAATTTAATTTGTTAAAAGTTGCTCTTACAAAACGAGAAGATGATGAATTATCACCGGGTAGTCCAATTGCCCCCATCCCATTACAATATTGTTCTAAATTGATTTTATCTGAAAATCTACTTAATTCATAATGCGATGATAAATTACGATAATTTATTAAGTTAGTCATTTGATAATCAAATGGTGGATTGTTTGTTAAAACCCCTACTGGATTTTCATAAATTTTTAAACCATCTTTTGTTTGTTCTAATACTAAACATTCTTCTTGATCACTAATCATAAAATGAAGAGACGCTAAAGGAAGATTTTGATAAGGAATATTTGTGATAATTAACTTTTTTAAACTTTCTTTCATTTCTTTTATACTTCCAAATAAACCTAAAAAATAAGGAATTAATTCATAAGGAGTAAGAGATAATTTATCCTCTTTTGGGTTAAAATAATAGGCGTTTTTAGGAAAGTAAAGTCCCGCAATTGAAAGACCTTTTTCATTACTTGCTTCGGCATATAAAGGATAATTATCATTAACATTAGCCATACCAATCATGGCATATTTAGTATAAATTTTGTTACCATTTTTTAAAACAAATTCATAATTTCTTGGTGTGATTACAACTTTTTCATCAAAACGATATTCTAAATCTAAGTTTCGTCCAAAATAATGATCTTTTGTTTTTAAATTTAAACATGTACACATAAATTGATTTCCTTTCTTTAAAATATCTGCTAATTAATTTTTAACTATTACAATCAAAGCAAATATTAATATTATCAATATATGAATTTAATCTATTTTTTAAATCTTTAACTTCATCATCAGTCCAATATTCACTTGGATTAGAATGTCCTAATGTATCTAAGCTTGTCTCATCATCAAAGCCTGTAATATTACCATTACTTACAAATATAACAGCTGGAACATAGATTCTTGGATTACCATTTTCATCCTTTTGCAAATATTCTTTTAAAATATTAACAAGTTTTAAATAGTTTTCGGAATTGTTTGCTCTATCCTCTTTAATATTATAATAATATATTGTAGAAATATTTCTACTTTTAGCAACCTCATTTAAATAAACAACGTATTCTTTACACCATTGACACTCTGGAAAACCTAAGTAAACTATGCCAGTTTCATGTTCTAAAACATTAATAATTTTGTCTATATCAGTATAAACAAAAACATTATCCTCATTTACAGTACCATATTCTCTTGAAAATTTCACAGCATCACTTATTTCATTATTTTTAAGATTATTATTTACAATCAAAAAAATAATAACTCCTATTAAAATAACAATTATTGCCCCCATAATTCTAATTATTTTTTTACTTTCCATTTTAAACTTCCTTTCTTTATTTTTCATTTAATTAAAATATTTTTTTATACTTCTCACCTCTAAATAAAGATTAACACAAATTTTTTTATAAGTAACTAAACTACTAGTTTATATTAAGTAAATTTTTCGTATATAAAAAATGCTTTATTTAAAGCATTAATTTATTTACATAAACTTTCCGTTTAGTTTTTTAATTTATTTCTTTTATATTTTCAATATAACCATATTTTTTATCTTGAAATTCATTTATTTCAAAATATATTTTTTGAGTTTTTTTAGAAATAGAAGTAACTCTTTCTAATTTCTGTTTATTTTTTATTAATGGTATAACATTTCTTTTTTTAGTTGCAAAAGAAATATAGTAATTATTTTTGGGTACTTCGTTTGCATTTTTTAAATAAAAAGCATTAGTAAAGTTTGGCCAAGTTTTAAAATTTGTTTCAAAAATATTAATTATTTCTTGTTCCTTTTTAGAATATAAATCATCAATTGTTATTAATTTTAGTTTAGCAGCTTCTTTAACTAAATCAGAAATATATTTCATAACAAATTTATCTTTGTTGCCTTGTAATTCTAATGCATAAACTTTAATCATTTTAACAAATTTTAAAGCAGTTTTTAAATTAGTGAAACCTATCTCTTTTTTGTTAAATTCATTTGTTAAAACTTCTAAATTATCATAAACTTCTTTTATTTCTTCTAATGAGTGCGTTTTTAACCAAATGTAGCACATATGTAAAACTCCATCCAATCGATCTGTACAAAGATTCGGAGACTTATTTTCTAATATTGGATAATTATTAAAATCTTCTAAATCTAATAAAGAAATTTCATCTTCATCTAAATATTTTAATAACTCTTCATCTAATTTAATAATATCAGTTATTTTTCTTTCTGATGATTCTTGATTTAAGTAATCACCAAAAACATAGTCAATACAGTGAGCAAAGCAAGGAGTTCCAACATCGTGTAATAATGCTGCTATTGTTTTTTTTTTATTTTTAGTAAAATGCCATGTCGTATGAGCTACTACTAAGCTATGATCAAATCTTGAATATAAAAAGCGTGGACTATATAATTTAGTATAATCACAACCACAAAACTGAGTTATATATTTTAACCGATTTAATGTTTTAGTTTGTAAATATTTATCAATAAAATCAGGATATTCTTGATCAATAAATATATTAAGGTATTCTTCCATAATACTCCTTTCAAATTAATTTTTTATCAAAAAATCAAATATAATATTATTTATTTTTTAGAGTCAAAATGTCCTTTTATTCCATATTCATTAGTAATAGGATCTTTATGTAAAAAGTTTTTTTGAGGAACATAAGTATTCATAATATAAGCAAAGAAAATTAAAATTAGGCCAATTATACCAATATGAATTGTCAATAAATTTGATATATTGAGATTTAATAATTTACTAAATACAAATTGTCCAACGATAATGGATATTATAAAACTGCTAATATCAACGAAAAGAATTGATTTTTTAGTAAAATAAGTGTATGTATAAAATATTAATGGAATAATTAATAACATTACTACCAAACTTATAAAACGTGCAAAAAATAAATTAGGATTATTAAAATAAAAATGATATTCTACAATTAACCATAAATATGTTGGAAAAATAACTAGCTTTAAATGTTCCCAAGTTGATTCATTAACAGCAGCAAAATAGCCAACAATTTTATTATGATTGAATATATCATATAAAAAATGGCTAAGACAACCAATAACAATAATAAATATAGTACCTATAATTTCTAACATTTTAAATTCCTCTTCCTATTTTTTAAATTTATAACTATTTATATTATAACATTAATTATTATTTAAGGATATTTTCTTTTTAGTATCGAAACACTTTCTAAGTAGCTTGAATGTATAATTTACTTTTCTACTTCTATTTTAACTCTAATATTATTTTTTAAAACTTTTCTTTGCTTCCCAGTTTCATCAAAGTTTTCAATTATAATATAATCTACTAATGTCTCAAAAACATCTCTATTAAATTAATTTAAAATTTATTTTTGAATTTAATGTATTCCTTATTTTATTTATATTATCTTCTATCTTATCATCAATTTCAAATAATAAATTATATTGTAATTTTCTTTCATTTTTTTCTTTATTCCATTAGCTAAATATATTACAAATACAATTTTCCAACACTCAATAATATGCTTAAAGTATAATTCAGTAAATTCTTATTTTTATCATAACAATAATCATTTTTATTTAACTTTATTTGAGATAATATCCCGACAATAACTTTTTTCGTAATTAAATCTTTTTTCTAATATTTTATCAATCAATTTAGGTATCTGATTCCAATCATCTGTTTGATACCCTTTGTAATCAGAATTGTTGCCGTATAAAATGGAAATTACCCCAACTGATTCAGCCTCCAAAATATATTTCATATCATTATCGATTAATATATTATACCCGTGTTCTTTTAAAAATTCTTTTTTAGAATAAAATCCTAAATTAATATAACGATAATTTATTCCTTTTAATTCAAAATGATTAACAAGTTTTTGTTTTAAAGAAGCATACTTTTCCAAAGGTCTTGCTGATAATAAATCAACTACATATCCACGTTTAATTAACTCATTTAATGCTTTGCCAACATAAGGTTTAGCCTCTCCAAATGCCACTTTTTCACGATATTGACTCCAAAACATAGACAATTCTATATCTCCCCATTCATACTCTTTATTATCATCAATTTGAGGGTTTTCTAACAAAAATTCCTTCCAATATAATTTTTCTAACTCCTTAGTAGACAAAATAGTATCATCAATATCTACTGCTATTTTTATCTTATTAATACTGTTTTCTTTTAATAACGCTAACTTAGTCAACTCTTCTTCAACATATTCTTTTGTTTTGTATATATCACTTATAACTTCATTAATATCATAAATTTCCGATTCTTCATCACTTGCCATAATTTCTTTATTTATATAATTCAATGTCCCATTAGGACCGAATAATCCATTTAAATTTAATTCATCAATATTACAAGTAAAATTAACTAAGTCACTTTGATTAATCGGCAATTCACCTAATCCATAAATTTTTGCAATTTTTCTCTGCATTTTCAAAGAATCAAAATAACCCCACCAATTCTCATCATTATGAAATTTCCCATTTTTTAGTCTAAAACCTTTTATTCCATCTTTCACCATTTCATACTTAGGATCTATATAAGTTTTCCAATATTGGTCAACAATTAAATGAATTAAGTACCCAAAATAAAATGGATTAGATAAATAATTATAATATTTCATATAAAATTCTGTATAATCATTAGCTTGACCGTTTTTTACTCTAAAATCCCAAAAATGAGTTAAATATTTATCCTTTGTTCCATTTTTTGGTTCTACATTTCTCCAACAATCTGGTGCCACAGTACCGATTCTTAGTAATAACTCATCAAATCCTTTATTTTTATTTACTTCTTTAGCAATTGCTTCATGTATTCTAGCAGATGGCATTTTATCTCTCCCTTCATTTTATCATCTAACTTAAAATTTATTTTTGTATAATTACAATTATACATATCGTATTAAAATATGTTTGTTTACTTTTAAATTTACTTCATTAACTATTTTCATTAATTATAATCTTTATTTTCTTTTTTATATGAATAACTCCATTATTTATTGTATAAAATTATGCTCTAAATTATATAATCAAATAATCAACCAATACCACTAGACCTTGTATGTGGAAACATATACTACTAAAACAACCTAGCATATTTTTTCGTGTTTTTT
>CALVWG010000075.1 GCA_944364655.1 uncultured Bacilli bacterium
TTTAATAAAACCAAAGAACCAATTGGAAAAAGTGGCAAAAAAACAAATAAATTAAGATTTTGCGTTCAACATCATATAGCTAGAAAAGATCATTATGACTTAAGGTTAGAATGGAATGGAGTACTAATTAGTTGGGCTGTACCCAAAGGTCCTTCATACAACCCGAAAGATACAAGATTTGCTATAAAAGTGGAAGATCATCCTCTAGATTATCGTAACTTTGAAGGGACAATTCCTAAAGGAGAATATGGTGGTGGTACAGTCATGTTATGGGACAAAGGTTATTGGGAACCTTTAAAAGGATATAAACCTAATTTTAAGGAAGGCCCTGTAAAATTTACATTAAAGGGAAGTAAACTAAAAGGTATGTGGACTTTAGTAAAACTACAAGATGATAATAATTGGTTACTTATCAAAGATCAAGATGAATATCATTTATATGATGATATACTTGAATTAAATACCAGTATTAAAACAGGAAGAACAATGGAAGAAATAGCAAACAACATCAAGAAAATTGAAATAACGAACCCAGACAAAGTAATCTATAAGAAACCTTTAATAACCAAAATGGATATTGTAAATTATTATAAAGCTGTAGCAAAACGCATGTTACCGTATATAGAGAACAGACTAATGAGTACTATTCGCTACCCAAATGGAGCAAAAGGAGATAAATTTTATAAAAAACATTTTGAAAACCTTCATAAGTTTTTAGGTGTAAAAAGATTAGCAAAAGAAAAGAATAAGCAAAACGACTATTACTATATTAAAGATATAAACGGCCTAATTAGTGAAGTACAAATGAACTCTTACGAATTTCATATTTGGGGATGTCCAGTTAATGATCTTAGACATGCAGATATATTAGTTTTTGATTTAGACCCCGACGAACATTTAAGCTTAGAAAAATTAAGAGAAGGAGTAAAAGACTTAAAAAGTCTTCTTGATGAGTACAACTTAACTTCCTTCCTAAAAACAAGTGGAGGGAAAGGCTATCATGTTGTAGTACCATTAACTGATAAAGTAACTTGGAAAAATGCCAGAGCAATTGCTAAAAATATTGCCAAACTTATGGAAGCTAAATGGCCAGATAAATACACCAGTAACATGAAGAAAGATAAGCGAAAAGGCAAGATTTTTATTGATTGGCAAAGAAATATAAAAGGGTCTACCAGTGTTGCTCCCTATTCTCTTAGAATCAGGGACAAACTAACCGTATCCATGCCTATTTCTTGGAATGAACTAGATAAAATAAAACCAGATGAAATAACAATAGAAGAAGCGCTAAAAAGATTAAAACAGAAAGATCCTTGGGAAAAGATTGTTAAAGAAAATGAATACTACCGTGAAAAATGAAATTCTATTGTTTTCAGTCTAAAAATATGTTATACTATACATGTTTTAAAAAAAGGAATGAAGATTTATGTTAGAAACAATTTTATTAATTATATCTATTTTACTTATTGTTGTAGTATTATTGCAAGGAAATAAAGCAAGTGATGCCGGTCAAATTATTACAGGTGGAAATGAGGTTTTATTCCAAAACATGAAAGAAAGAGGATTCGAACTATTTATTAGTAGATTAACTCTTATATTAGGAATACTCTTCTTTGTAATATCACTAATATTATTCCTAAACTAAAAGCGACAAATGTCGTTTTTTCATTATTGCGGAGGTTTTATGAAGTACTATACATATATTAAAGAAAATTTATCTGATGAATCCATCATAAAAGGGAGGGCTTATCCCCCATACTTAATTGAATACAATGAAACATTTGAAGAGCCAAGAAGCATTGTCCACGAATTTACTGTAGAATCTATAGATTCTGATGAACGGTATGATATTGTAATAAAAAATAATGGAGATGAAATATATGATGCCACTTGTTCCTGTAGTACCTTTAAAACAACGAGAAGTTGTCGTCATGTAGCTGCTTGTCTTCTCTATTATCACTACCCAATTACAAATTGTAAAATACGGGATTTATATAAAGAAACTTCAGAAGTATTAGATCTATTTTATAATCCCACTACAAAAGGTACAATTAAAGAGAAATTAACACTCAGTTTAAATATAGAATTTTATAATAATGCAATAAAATACCGTCTAAGCATTGGCTCTAAAAAAATGTATGTCTTAAAGGCAAAATCTAAATTTGAACGTTTTTTAGAAGCCTACTATGATGGTGGAGATGACATTTTAGGAACAAAGTTAATATATAATAGGGAGAAATATTATTTTGATGATGAAGATACGAAAATAATTAATTATTTAGCAAGCTATGAAAAGCCTGGAGAGTATTATACAGATCCTTTTCTGCTAAGTGAAAGAGATTTTGAATTTTTAATAAATAACATATCCAAAGAAAAAATATTAATTAATAGTAAACGGATAAATGAAATAAAATATGATATGCCAAGTGATTTTGAGCTAAGACAAGATAAAGAAGATTATGTTTTAAAAATTCATGATCTAGAAAATTATCATTTTTTAACCAATAGTACTAAATATATATTTTATAATCATGATTTATACATTGTACCCGATAATTACCAAAAGCTTTTAAATGCACTTGGAAATAGAGGCTTAAATTCTTTAATCTTTACCAAAAACGAAATTCCAAAATTCAATAAAGGTGTATTAAAAGTAATCAATAACAAATTAAAAATAGATGAAAAAGTAAGAGAAATAAAGAAAATAACCAAACCAAAAGTAAAAATGTATTTAGATATTTTAAAAGAAAAACTTTCTTGCGAAGTAAAACTAATCTATAGTGATATAGAAATAAATTTATTGGATGAAAATTCGTCGGTTCAAAGAGATGATGAATATGAGGCAGTTGTAACTGAAGACCTAATAAATGCCGGATTTACTATTTTAAAAAGTAAGTTTGAAATGACAGATATAGACGTAATCGGTTACTTTATTGAAAATGAATTAAAAAACCTAAGTGAAAAATATGAAGTATACACAAGTAAAAAAATAGACAAAATAAATTTAATTAAAAAAACAAATGTAACTAAGAATTTTAGTATTGGCATGAGTGGCATTATGTCATTTGATTTTGAATTAGATAATA
>CALVWG010000076.1 GCA_944364655.1 uncultured Bacilli bacterium
TAAGTCAATAATTTATTAAGAGACATTTTCACTAATTATTAGCGAATTTACTATAATATAAAACAGAGACATTTTCACTAATTATTGTTTACTAAAAATAGAGACATTTTTAGTAATTATTCACACATCAACTTGTTTAAAATTGTTTTTTCTTGAACTTTAGAATTTACTATGCTAAAATACATATAGTTTTGGAGTGAGGAGGTTAGACCTATGGCTAAAAATGAAAATAGACAATTTATTGGTTTAAAGTGTTCTCGTTGTGGTAAAATGATTCGCCCAACTATCAAAAATAAAAAGAATACTCCTGATAAATTAGAAATTAAAAAATATTGTCCAAATTGCCGTCAAGCAACAATATTTAAAGAAACAAAATTAGGAAAATAATAAAGGAGGAAAATCATGAATATTAATATTAATGATATTAAAAATGGCATGACAATTATCCTTGATGGAAACCTTTGTCAAATCATCGAATTTCAACATGTAAAACCTGGTAAAGGTAGTGCCTTTGTTAGAATGAAAACTAAAAATTTAAGAACTGGTGCTGTCGTTGAAAATTCATACAATACTAATATTAAAATTGAAAGAGCTAGAATCGATCGTATGCCAATGCAATTTTTATATGCTAATGGCGATAACTATGTATTTATGAATACAGAAACATATGATCAAGTTGAAGTTCCTGGTAGTAAGTTAGAAAATGAAAAAAAATTTTTAAAAGAGGGTTTAGAAATTCAATTAGATTATTACGAAGGTGAATTATTAGGAGTATCCTTACCTGAAAAAATTGAATTTGAAGTTGTTGAAACAGAGCCAGCTGTTAAAGGTAATACTACTAATAATGCCATGAAAGATGCTAAAATTGAAACAGGCTATACTGTAAAAGTACCATTATTTATTAATCAAGGTGAAAAAATAATTATTTCAACTAGTGATGGAAAATATTCTAGCAGAGCTTAAAACTATAGAAAAAACTATAGTTTTTTTTTGCTCTTTTTAATGATATAATTATTCAATAAAGAAGGTGTTTAAATTGAAATGGCTAAAAAAACATAATCGTATTTATTTAACAGGAATAATTTTAATTTCCTTTCTTCTTTTTCTACCAATGTTTTTAAATCCATATCACGTTAACAATGATACTTTTTTTCATATTGCCAATGCTGATGTAATTGTCAAAATGATTAATGAAAATTTTTGGAATGGTTTATTTCAAAAAATAGTACCTTTAATTGGTAACAATTTTGGTTATGGAACGCGTCTATTTTATCCACCTTTAACACATACATTATTAGCTTACTTAGCTTATTTTAATCAAATATTTAATATAAATCTTGTTGATTCAATGAAAATATTTCATTTTTTCGTATTTTTAGCTTCTGGAATAGTAATGTTTTATTCAAGTAATCGCTTTTTTAAAAATCCTAAACTAAGTTTCATCGCTGCGATAATATACTTAACTAGTTCTTATCATTTGAATGAAATATACGTAAGAGATGCTGAAGCAGAGAGCTTAATATTTGTTTTTTTACCGTTAATATTAACTAGTATAAAAGAACTTTTTGAAGGTAATAAAAAAGCATTTTATTCATTATTTGTTATTGGCTATGTCGGTGGCATTTTGTCTCATTTTACGCTAATGATTTATTTTACATTAATATTAGGAATAAGCATGTTATTTTTTTGGAAAAAAGTATTTAAAAAAGATTTTATCATTCCATTTTTAAAAGCTTGTGCTCTTGTTTTTTTATTAACGCTTTTCTTTTTTGAACCATTATTTGAACATAAATTGTTTGGTAACTATAGAGTTTATCAAAAATGGGTAATGTCTTTAGGAATTCAACATACCGCTTTGTGGGGCTTTGAATACCTAGCACCATTTGATCGTGATGGAATATTGTTTAATTTAAGTATAATAACGATATTTTTATTAATTGTATTATTTAAATTTAATCGAGTAGAATTAAAAAATAATAATTTTAAACTTATTTTAATTTTTAGCATTTTAAGTTTATGGCTTTCTACTGTTTATTTTCCATGGATTTTAATGCCTTATACACTATTTATGATTCAGTTTGGCTGGCGATTAGTAACATTTGTAATATTAGGAATTTCTTTTTTAGCCCCTTTAGCTTTAAAAAATATTAAAATTAATATTATGTATATTTTAGTAACTATTTGCTTAGTTATAAGTGGCTTTTTATCTATTCATTTTGCATCAACAGAAACAGTTTCACTAGATAATATAAATTATGTTTATGGAATGGGTTGGCAACGAGAATATCTACCAGTTAAAGTTGAAGAAAATAAAGATTATTTTGATAATCGAAGTGAAAAGGTTATTTCTAACGACAAAGATGCAATAATCAATGAAATTGAAAATAAAGTTCCACCTTTAAAATTTGAAGTAATTACTTCAAAAACAATTGAAATTGAAATGCCAAGACTTTTCTATTATGGCTATTACTTAGAAGATCAAGATGGTAATTACTATGAAGTTTATGAAAATGAAAATGGCTTTTTAGGGGCTAAGGTAAAAAATGGTGTTTATACTTTAACATATAAAGGTTCAAAAGCTTACCAAATTTGTTTATTTATTTCAATTCTAACT
Organism: uncultured Bacilli bacterium; assembly: GCA_944364655.1. Classification (GTDB taxonomy): domain Bacteria; phylum Bacillota_I; class Bacilli_A; order RF39; family UBA660; genus Ventrenecus. Next base: position 2,615 of record CALVWG010000076.1, read on the forward strand.
TTTGTAGTTATTGTAGTTTATAAAATTTATAAGTTGTTAAAAAATTACCAAAGAAATCGTCATGTTACGGTATAAATATTAAAGAGTGAGGTAAAAATGAAATATTTTTGTAAAATTTGCGGTTATATATTTGATGAAGAAAAAGAAGGAAAAAAATGGAATGATATTCCCAAAAATTATACATGCCCAATGTGTTTTGCTGGCAAAGTAATGTTTGAAAATAGCAAATTAGATGCAAATAAACAAGAAAGCAAAAAGATTTTTAATAATGCAGTTTCCTTTTCAGATGATAATCTAGGTGTAGAAAAAGATGCATCTCTTTGTATTGATTGTGGCCTTTGTCGAAATACTTGTCTAGAACGCTGCGGTTTAAATTTTGGGGAAGATACCGAAAAATGTTTAACTTGTGGCCAATGTATTATTACATGTCCAACAAATGCTTTAAAGCCCAAAAATGAACTTTTAAAAGTTTTAAAAGCTAAGCAAGAAAATAAAGTATTAGTATGTTATACTAGTCCAGCTGTCAGGGTGGCAATTGGTGAATTTTTTGGCTTTGAGCCTGGAACTTTTTTACAAGAAGAATTAATAGGGGCTTTAAGATTGCTAGGTTTTAACTACGTTCTTGATACAACTTTTGGTGCTGATTTAACTATTATGGAAGAAGCAATGGAGTTAAAAAACCGAATTTTAAATCATGGCGTCCTGCCGATGTTTACTTCCTGCTGTCCAGCTTGGATAAAGTATGCTGAGACTTTTTATCCAGAAATATTAGAAAATATTTCATCTTGTAAAAGCCCAATTGGAATGGAAGGCATCATGGTTAAAGAGTACTTTGCTAAACAAAAAGGTATTTCTAAAGAAGATTTATTCACAGTTGCAATTACACCTTGTACAGCTAAAAAATTTGAATTAAAAAGAGAAGAAATACCAGGAACAGATGCTGTTTTAACTATTAGTGAAGTAGCTAACTGGTTAAAAAAAGAAAACATTAACTTAAAAGAAGTAGAAAAAAGTTCCTTTGATTCTTTGTTAGGTGAAGGTAGTGGCGGTGGCATGATTTTTGGTAACACAGGTGGCGTTACAGAATCAGCTTTACGAACTCTTTATCATTTTTTAACAGGCGCTAATTTTAAAGAAGCTAAAATTACATTCAATAATGTCCGTGGTTACGATAATGTTCGTGAAGCTACAATTAAAATTAATGATTTAGAAATAAAAGTAGCGGTTGTTCATCAAATTAGCAAAGCCAAAAAAATTATTGAAGATGTAGCAAATGGCCTGATTCATTATCATTTCATTGACATCATTATCTGGCAAGTAGGTGGTATTGGTGGCGGTGGCATGCCGAAATTTCCAGAAGGAATGGAAAAAACTTTTAAAGAAAAAAGAATGAATGGATTATATAAAAAAGATAGCAGTGATTTAATTAAAGCAAGCTATGAAAATCCAGATATTAAAAAAATTTACAACGAATTTTTACTATATCCAGGTAGTAAAATAGCTCATGAATATTTACATACTACTTATAAAAAACACAATTAATAATTTTTTCCAATAATAACTAACTTTTAGTAAAAATTAACGAGACAAATAAAGTTTTAAAATTTTTATTAGATTATTTTGTTAATTTTATTGTATTATGCATTAGTCAAGAAAAAGTAGACACTTATTTAATATAATTTAAAGTTAATTGGATATTGCATATAAGGGGATTATTGTGATAAAATTACTATAGCGAAGCTATGGCAATTTTTTTATGGAAAGAGTGATAGTATGAATAAAAAAATTATTATAATATTTGCCGCATTACTTTTGATAACAAGTTTAGTTGGTGTAAGTTATGCCTATTGGCAATTTAAAAATACCCAAAATGATTTTAATACAATGGGAAGTAAGTGTTTTGAAATTACTTTAACAAATGAAACAGATGCTATTACAATTGCTAAAGCAGTACCTATAACCGATGAAGAAGGTTTAAAAGAAGTAGGATATACATTTACTATTAAAAATACTTGTAATACATCAGCTATCTATGATGTTAATTTGGAAGACATGATAACCGAAGACAAAAGATTAAGTGGTGAATATGTAAAAGTATCATTAAATGATGGAACACCAGAAGTATTAAGTAAAAAGAAAGAAAAAGAACCAACGATAGAAGGATCAGATAAAGCATATTTATTAACCAGTGGTAGTTTGGCTCCAGAAGAAGAAAAAACATACGTTTTAAAGCTATGGATGGATGAAGATACTCCAGCTATAGATGAAGCAATGAATGCTACATTTTTAAGCAAAATAAGTGTCGAAGCAGGATATATAAAAGAAGAAGAATTAAATAATAATTTAACAATTGAAATAGATAGTCTTACAGAAGCAATAAATAAAGAAAATGAAACAATTAAAATAAAAGGAACAAGTGAAAAATATAATATAATTGAATATAGTGAAGATAATATTCATTGGACAAGAAATACAAATGAAAGTAAAACATTTGAAATAATAAAAACATATAACAAAGAAGGAACATATCATTTTTATATAAAAGATGAAGTAGGAAATATCAAAGAAGCCGAAATAAATACAACCAAAATAGATCAAATAAATCCAACAATTGAAAAAGAAGTAATA
>CALVWG010000077.1 GCA_944364655.1 uncultured Bacilli bacterium
GTCGAAACACCCATGTGATACATTATATAAAAAAGAATTTAGTCTTACAAATTTATAACTGGAATTTGATGTAAGACTAAATTCAGTTTTCAAATATTGAAACTGGAATTTACTTTTTCAATTCACATAATCTTTTTTTAATTGTTATAAAAACTAGCTTAATTGACTTCTTTTTTTATTTATCATATAATGTTTTAGTCATTATAAATGACTAAGGAGGAATTTTGTGAAAGAAATTTTAAAAATTTTAAAGCATTTTACTCTTCCAATAATAATATGTATTTGCTTATTAGTAACCCAAGCAAGTATCGATTTAAGATTACCTGATTATACAGCAAATATTATTAATGTTGGAATACAAGAAAATGGTATAAAATATGCTTATCCTGAAGTTGTTAGAAAAGATGTTTTTGAAACTATTTTAGAAATATCATCTAATAAGGATTATTTAAGTAAACAATATGTTCTTAAATCACTAAATGATTTTGCAAACGATGATAAAGAAAAAATATTAGAAGAGTATCCTCTTTTAAAAACAGAATCATTGTACTTTGTTAAAGATTTAAATAGTGATGAAAAAAGTGAATTAGAAAAAAATATTGCCACAAGTTTTATGTTTGTTGAATTGTTAAAAAGTAGTGGCAATGAATTAGCTAGCGAAATGAATATAAAATTACAAGAAGGCATGGACTTTTATTCATTTTTTACTCAAATGCCAACTGAAAAAAAATTAGAACTTTATAATCAATTTGCTGAAAAAATAAACAACTATGATTTTTCAATGATCAATCAAATGGCTACCGAATATGTTAAAGAAGAATATAATAGTATTGGCATTGACTTAGCCAAAATTCAAAGAACATATATTATAAATAATGGAATTGTCATGTTAGCTCTTTCATTAGCTATGATGATTGTAGCAATTGGTGTTGGCTTTTTTGCTAGTCGCATCGCTACTAAATTTAGTTATTTATTACGAAATAAAGTAGTAGCAAAGATCATGAGTTTTTCATCCAAAGAATTTGATCAATTTTCTGCTGCAAGTTTAATTACTAGAAGTACAAATGATATTCAACAAATTCAAATGTTATTTGTATTATTCTTAAGAATTTTAATCTATGCACCAATTTTAGGTATAGGAGCTTTATTTAAAGTTTTAGGAAATTCAATGAATTGGGTTTTAGCATTAGGAATTGGTGCAATTTTTGCTATAATGTTAATCTTATTTATTTTTGCAATGCCAAAATTCAAAATGATTCAAAAATTAGTAGACCGATTAAATCTTGTAGCTAGAGAAAGATTAACGGGCGTACCAGTAATTAGAGCGTTTGGCACGGCTAAACATGAAGAAGAAAGATTTGATAAAGCCAACAATGATTTAGCTAAAGTTACTCAATTTTGTGATCGAACAATGGGGATACTTATGCCAACAATTATGTTTATTATGAATGGTATATCAATTTTAATAATTTGGGTTGGTGCAAGTCAAATTGACATGGGAACATTACAAGTTGGAACTCTTATGGCTTTTATAACTTACGCTATTCAAGTAATAATGTCTTTCTTAATGATTTCAATGGTTTCAATTATGTTACCAAGAGCATGGGTTAGTGTTAAAAGAATTGCTGAGATTTTAAACACTCATAATTCAATAGAAGAATTAGATAAACCAGAAAGCTTTGACGATACTAAAGGAATTGTTGAATTTAAAGATGTTTCATTTAAATATCCTGATGCAGATGAAGAAGTATTACATCATATAAGCTTTACAACAAAACCAGGCACAACAACAGCCTTTATTGGTTCAACTGGAAGTGGCAAAAGTACACTTATTAATTTGATACCAAGATTTTTTGATGTAACAAGTGGGCAAATTTTAGTTGATGGTAAAGACATTAAAAATGTAAAAATTAAAGATTTAAGAGATAAAATTGGTTATGTTCCTCAAAAAGGAAATCTATTTTCTGGAACAATTGCCAGTAATGTTTTATTTGGCTTAGAAAAACAAGATGAAAGTATTATGAAAAAAGCTTGTGAAGTAGCTCAAGCAACTGAATTTATTGAAGATTTGCCAAAAAAATACCATTCTGAAATAAGTCAAGGTGGAACTAATGTATCTGGTGGTCAAAGACAACGTTTGTCCATAGCTAGAGCAATAGCTAAAGATCCTGAATTCTATATTTTTGATGATAGTTTCTCAGCATTAGATTTCAAAACAGATTCTAATTTAAGAAAAGCACTACGTAAGTATACAAAAGAAGCAACTATTTTTATAGTTGCCCAACGTATTAGTTCAATTTTAAACGCTGATCAAATTATTGTGTTAGATAATGGTAAAATGGTTGGTAAAGGAACGCATCAAGAATTAATGAAAAATTGTGAAATTTATAAAGAGATAGCTCTATCTCAATTAAAGGAGAGTGAGTTGAATGGCTAATCGTGGACCAGGTGGAAATGTTTCATTAGAAAAAGCTAAAGATATACGTGGAACATTAAAAAAATTAATTAAATATATTTCAAAATTTAAAATATCATTAATTATTGTTTTTATAGTTGCAATTTTAAGTACGGTATTTTCAATTGTTGGACCTAAAATACTAGGTAATGCAACTCAAGAATTATATGTTGGTTTAGTTAGTAAAATAAACGGAACAGGCGGAATAAATTTTGAAGCAATTGGCCAAATATTATTATTTTTATTAGGATTATACATTTTATCAGCTATTTTTTCTTATATAGAAAGTTGGGTAATGGCTGGAATTAGTAAAAAAGTAACTTATGGCTTACGTAAACAAATGAGTGAAAAAATAAAAAGATTACCAATGAACTATTTTGATCGTGTTACAACAGGTGAAACATTATCAATTATTTCTAATGATGTTGATACATTAGGTTTAAGCTTAAATCAAAGTGCTGTTACTGTAGTAACTTCTATTGTCACGGTAATTGGTATATTTGTAATGATGTGCTCTATAAATGTAACTTTGGCCATTTTAACGGCTTTAGTTTTACCGGTAGCCAGTATTTTTGTAATGTTTGTAGTTGGGAAAAGTCAAAAGTATTTTGCTAGTCAACAGACATATCTAGGCCATGTAAATGGTGAAGTAGAAGAAATGCTAGGTGGATATACAGTAATTAAGGCTTTTAATGCTGAAGATAAAATGATGAAAAAATTTAATTATGATAACAAAAAACTTTATGAATGTGCTTGGAAAAGTCAATTTTTATCTGGCTTAATGCACCCAATAATGAATTTTGTTGGTAATTTAAATTATGCCATTATTGCTATAGTAGGAGCTTATTATGTTGTTGAAGGAAAAATTACAGTAGGTAATATTCAATCTTTTATTCAATATTCTAAAAGCTTTACTCAACCAATCGCTCAACTTGCACAAGTAACTAATCAATTGCAAACAATGCTTGCTGCTGCTGAAAGAATTTTTCACTTTTTAGAAGAAGATGAAGAAGAAGAAAAAATTGGCAACATTGCTAATATTAAAGAATTAAGTGGTAATGTTACATTTGATCATGTAAAGTTTGGCTATAATAAAGATAATATTATAATCAAAGATTTTAGCTTAAAAGTTAAAGAAGGACAAAAAATCGCTATTGTTGGCCCAACTGGAGCAGGTAAAACTACAATTGTAAAATTATTAATGCGTTTTTATCCTTTAACAGATGGCGCAATCTATTTAGATAAATATAATATAAATGATTTTAATCAAGGCGATTACCGTCATGCATTTGGTATGGTTTTACAAGATACATGGTTATTTTCTGGAACAGTAATGGATAACTTACGTTATGGTAAACTAGACGCAACTGATGAAGAAGTTAAAGAGGCTGCTAAAGCTGCTTATGTTGATCATTTTATTAAAACTTTGCCAGGTGGCTATAATATGGAATTAAATGAAGAAACTAGTAACATTAGTAGTGGTCAAAAACAATTGCTTACAATTGCCAGAGCTATTTTAGCTAATCCTAAAGTTATGATTTTAGATGAAGCAACAAGTAATGTTGATACGAGAACCGAAGTTTTAATTCAAAAAGCAATGGATAAGTTAATGAAAGGAAGAACCTCATTTATTATTGCTCATCGTCTTTCTACTATTCAAAATGCTGATTTAATATTAGTTTTAAATCATGGAGACATTGTTGAAGTAGGAACTCATGAAGAATTATTAAATAAAAATGGTTTCTATGCTGATTTATATAATAGTCAATTTGATAGTGTTAATTAAATTAAAATATGCATATAATATATTGGAAATTAATGAAAAACGCCGACATAGCTTGGTTTGTCAATTCAGGCAACCCATGGTTTATTCGTGGCAACCATTTTAACAATGGTACAGATGCAGGTGTCTTTGCATTCAGTAATACAAACGGTCACGCGAATGGTGATGGTAGTTTCCGCGTTGTTCTGAGAACTATTTTTTAAAAAAGTTTGAAAATAACCAAAAAGAACAAAAAAAATAGAATTAATTTCCTAAGCAAAAGCTTAAATATTTAATAAAAAAAGCAATCAAGTAAAAAAATTGAACGATTGCTTTTTATTTGCTATAATACAAATGGAAATTAATAAAAAACGCCGACGAGGCTTGGTTTGTCAATTCTTACAATCCGTGGTTTAAACGTGGTAACGATTTAAATGTTGGTACGGATGCAGGTGTCTTTGCCTTCGGTAATGCAAACGGTCACGCGAATGGTAATAATAGTTTCCGCGTTGTTCTGAGAACTATTTTTTAAAAAAGTTTGAAAATAACCAAAAAGAACAAAAAAAATAGAATTAATTTCCTAAGCAAAAGCTTAAATATTTAATAAAAAAAGCAATCAAG
>CALVWG010000078.1 GCA_944364655.1 uncultured Bacilli bacterium
TAACTAACGTTCAAAAAGTTCGTGATGTAGAAGATATAATTGCTCATTTTACTGATTCAGAATATATTAGTAAAGCTTCTATTAGTAAATTAGATACAGCAAATGGAATAGTTTACATAAAATTGGAAAGTGATGATAGTTTATATCAAAATGTTTTAAAAAGTTTAGTAGGGGATGCTGCTACTAGTAAAGCTGGCTTATTAAAAGTATTCACAACATATGCCGAAGGAAAAGAAGAATTAGACAATTTAAAAGATGCCTTAAAAATGGCTAAAAGTACTGGCTATGGAATAGTTTATCCAACTTTAAAAGACATGAAATTAAGTACTCCAGAAATCATTAAACAAGGTAATCGTTATGGAGTTAAATTAAAAGCAGTCGCAAGCAGTATTCATATGCTTAAAGTTGATGTAGAAAGTACATTTGAGCCAATTATTGGTTCTGAATTGCAAAGTAAAGAATTAATAAATTATTTAATGAAAGATTACCAAACAGATCCTTCCAACATTTGGAAAAGTGAAATTTTTGGCCGCAGCTTAGATGCCATTGTTAAAGAGGGTATTCAAGCAAAATTATCAATTATGCCACCAAATACTCGTTATAAACTAAGTCAAACTGTGACAAAAATTGTCAATAAAGGGTCAAGTAACTTAATTGCATTCGTAATTTAAAGGTAAAAATGTAAATTTTTGCCTTTTTTTCTTGCATTTACCTTATTTTTTTGCTAACTTTAATATGTAAGGATAAACTCCTTATAAAATCGAAAGGGAGGTCAAAAAAATGACAAAAACAAATTTAATTGATTATGTAGCTGAAAATGCTAATATGAGTAAAGCTGAAGCAGGACGTGCTTTAGATGCAGTTTTAGAAGGAATCGTTGAAGGTTTAAAAAAAGATGGCGAAGTTGTATTAGTAGGATTTGGTAAATTCTCTGTAAAAACTCGTGCTGCTAGAGAAGGTATTAATCCAGCTACAAAAGAAACTATTAAAATTCCAGCTAAAAAAGTTGCAAGTTTCAAAGTTGGTAGCAAATTAAAAGACGCAATTAAATAAGTTTAATAAACTTTAGAAAACTGAGTAAAATCAGTTTTTTTTGTTTTAAAAAAATTTGCTAATTTTAGTAACTTTATTGAATAAAATTTATAAAAATAGTATACTTATATAGATAGGTGAGAATTATGCTGAAAAGAATAATAAGTGCGGCTGTAATGCTAATTGTTTTAGTTCCAATTTTAATTGCTGGTGGACGAGCATTTTACTTAGCCGTTGGAATCATTGCTTTATTAGCTTTAAAAGAAATACTTGATTTAAAAAAAAGTCATTCAAGAATTCCATCAGGTGTTACTTTGATGGCTATGGCGGCATTAATATTTTTAGTTTTTTATGAATATAATGTTGATATTTTTTCTTATGGACTTAATCATTTATTTTTTGCTTTAATACTAATCTTGTTTTTAATACCGACATTGTTTTCTTATAAAAATGGAGAATATATTACGAAGGATGCTTTTTATTTAATCGGGGTTATTATATTACTAGGTACAGCATTTAACGCTATTATTGTTTTTCGAAACATGAATTTATATTACTTAGTATACTTATTTTTAGTTACTATTATGACAGATACTTTTGCGTTAGTATTTGGCATGCTTTTTGGCCATCACCCTTTAGCACCTTTAATTAGTCCTAAAAAAACAATTGAAGGAGCTATTGGCGGTTTAGTTATGGGATCAATTATTCCAAGTTTATTTTATTATAATTTTATATCACCAATTCCTTTTTATATAATATTTATAATAAGTTTATTATTGTCGTTTGTTTCACAATTAGGTGATTTATTATTTAGTAAAATTAAAAGAGAAAATGAAATTAAAGATTTTTCAAATTTAATTCCAGGTCATGGTGGTATACTAGATCGATTTGATAGTATAATATTTGTTGTTCTAGCTTATGTATTATTGATACAATTTATTTAGAAAGGAAAAAAATATGTGGATTGTTAGTTTAATAGTATTTATTTTTATTTTAGGAATTATCATATTAGTTCATGAATTTGGACATTTTATTACAGCCAAAAAATCAGGTGTTTTTATTTATGAATTTTCAATTGGAATGGGACCAGTAATATATTCTCATAAAGGAAAAGATGGTATAAATTATAATATCAGGGCCTTACCAATTGGCGGATTTGTTCAAATGGCTGGTGAAGTTGGCGAGGATGATGATTCTGTTAAAAAAGAACAATTTATGTGCAATAGGCCAAAATGGCAAAGATTAATAATTTTATGTGCAGGTGTTTTTAACAATTTTGTTTTAGCAATAGTTTTATTATTTTTGATGGCTTGTATATGGGGACCGACTAGTAGCACTCCTAAAGTTTTAAATGTTTTAGAAAATTCAGCAGCTTCAAAAGCTGGCATTCTAAATGGCGATATAATTACAAGTATCAACGGTCATAAATTTACTTCATGGGATGTAGGACAAATCTACTTATATTATAAAAATACTGATAACATCTATTCTTTTGGTTTAAAACATCAAGATGGCACAACCGAAACAGTTGAAGTTTCTCCTGATATAACTAAAGATGAAGATGGTAAAGAAACTAAAACATTTGGTATTCAAATAGATAATTATCGTGAAAAAAATTTATGGGAAAATATTTGTTATGCTTTTGAAAAATTTGTTGATGTAATTCACTCAATGGCTATAACTGTTTGGGGATTAATAAGTGGCCAATTATCTGTTCAAAGCTTATCAGGCCCAGTTGGTATATATAAAGTTATAGATACAAGTATTCAATATGGTTTACAACAACTAATTTATATAACAGCCTTCTTATCAATAAATGTTGGGTTTATTAATATATTACCTTTCCCAGCATTTGATGGTGGACATGTTCTTTTCTTATTAATAGAAAAAATAAAAGGAAGTCCTGTAAATGCTAATGTTGAAAATGTTATTAATTTAATAGGCTTTAGCTTATTAATGCTTTTAATGATCTATATTACAATTAAAGATATTATTGTCTTTTTCTAAAGCAGTTTTAACTGCTTTTTTTGAAGGGAAATTTATATGAAAGAACCAATTATCAAAAGAACTTGGAAACATAATTTAAAAGAAGATTTAGAAAATGAAAAAATTACTAATGCAATTATTGAAAAAAGTGAAGAATTAAATAACTTAACATTAAATGAATTAACAATAGAAGAAAGTATTTTCAAAAATGAAATAATTGAAAATTTAAAAATAGAAGAATTAACTATTAGAAATGTTATTTTTGAAGAATGTGATTTAACAAATTTTGATTTTTCTAAATGCTATATGGATAGAGTAAAATTTTCTAAATGTAAATTAATTGGCTCAGACTTTAATTTAGCTATTTTAAAAAATGTTATTTTTGAAAATTGTAATTTAACGTATAATAATTTTGCAACAGCTAAAATTAATAATAGTTTATTTTTAGAATCAAATTTAACAGAAAATTCTTTTATTGAAACTAAATTTTCTAAAACAGATTTTATTAAAAATAATTTAGAAAAAAGTGATTTTTTAGCAACTAGTTTAAAAGATGTTGATTTAAGTTCAAATAATATTGAAAAAATTAGATTTGATTTAAATTCCATAAAAGGAGCCATTTTAAATCGTGAACAATGTGTAATATTAGCTAATATTTTTGACATTAAAATTAAAAATTAAGATAAATTTTACTAATAATTGTTTTTATGATATACTTTTTTTGTGTTCAAGTAGCTCAGTTGGATAGAGCGTCGGCCTCCGGAGCCGAAGGTCGTGAGTTCGAATCTCATCTTGAACACCATAAACTAAAATTATATTAAAAAATTTAATTTGAAATAAGATTTCAAAACTAAACATATACTTTAATGGGTGAAAAAATGAAATGTTTAGTAAATAAACCTTATCCAAAAATAAGAGTTGAAAAAAAATCTTTAGAGACGGCAAAAATATTAAGTCATTTATATGCCTCAAATGAAAGTGAAATGACAGCAATCAATCAATATATTTATGAAACACTTGTCTTAGAAAATAAAGAAATAGCTAGTATTATTCGTGATATTGCTATTGTTGAAATGCATCATTTAGAAATATTAGGAAAATTAATAAATTGTTTAGGCTGTATGCCAATATATGCCGATTGTAATTATAATGAAACTAATTATTGGAATTCGGATTACGTTTATTATGATACTGATTTAAAAACAATTTTAGATATTAACATTGAAGCTGAAACCAAAGCAATTTATAATTATCAAATGGTTTTAAATGTAATAGAAGATATTTATGTTAAAGAAAATATAAAGAGAATAATAGAAGATGAATATCTACATTTAGAAATATTTGAAAAATTAAAAGAAAATTTATAACAACATTCATAAGTGAATGTTGTTTATTTTATCTAAATTATGGTATACTATTTAAGAATAGAGGGATTGAAATGAAAGATAATGAATTTGATACTATTGTTATAGGAGCTGGAAATGGCGGATTAACAGCAGCTTTAACATTACAAAAAAAAGGCAAAAAAGTTTTATTATTGGATAAGGGTAGAGTTCCTGGTGGTTTTGCTTCATCATTTGTTCGTGGTCGCTTTGAATTTGAAGCGAGTTTGCACGAACTTTGTGAATATGGTGATGAGTCTAATCCTGGTGAAGTATATGAAATATTTAAAGAACTAGGAATTGCAAAATCTTTAGAAACTAAAATTATACCAGAAACTTTTTGCGTTTACGAAACAAGTACTAATTCATATTATGAAATGCCTATTGGTGAAGAAAAATTTCTTGAAAAAATGGAAAGCTATGTTCCAAATTCTAAAGAAAGTATGACTATCTTTTTTTCACTATGTAAAGAGGTTCAAGCGGCATTTAAATATTTCAATGAAACTAAAGGCCATCCAGATAGTCAAGTTTTAATGGAAAAATTTCCAAGGTTTATGGTAGTTGCGCCTTACCCAGTTGAAAAAGTTTTAAAAGAAATAAAAATGCCATTAAGAGCTAGACAAATTCTTGAAACATATTGGAGTTACTTAGGTAGTCCAGCTTCTAAACTTAGTTTTGCTCATTATGCCTCAATGATTTATTCTTATATTATTAAAGGACCAGTTATTTTAAATAAAAATAGTCATCAAATTTCTTTAGCCTTAAGTGAAGAGTTTGAAAATAGTGGTGGTACCGTTAAATATTTAACCGGTGTTCGTGAAATATTAGTTAACAATAATGAAGTTGAAGGAATTATTACTAAAGATAATCAAAAGTTTTTAACTAAACATATTATTTCCAATATTTCCCCAAATGTTGTTTTTGAAAAACTAATAAAAAAAGAAAATGTTCCATTAAGAGCTAATCAATTATTAAATACAAGAATTTTAGGAGCCAGAGGTATATGTATATATCTAGGTTTAAACAAAACAATGGAAGAGTTAGGCTTAAAAAATTATTCTTATTTTATCTATCAAACTTTAAACAGTGATATCGAATACAAAAGAATGCATTCTATCTATAATGGTAATTTAGTTGCGACCTTAAAAAATTATGGAAAAGATAGTTCAATTTTATGTATAACTAGTTTAGTATTTGGTGATGAATTTACTAGATTAGTCAATAAAGAAAATTATTTTGAAATAAAAGAAAAAATAGCTGAACATTTTGTTTCTTCATTTGAAAAAAATTTAAATGTCAACATTAAAGATGCAATAGAAGAAATCGAAATTGCAACCCCTTTAACTTTTGCTAGATATGGCGGTCATCCAGATGGCGTTATTTATGGATATCTTGCCACTTCTTATGATAACTTACTTCCAAGAATAATGACTGAAGAACAAGAAATATTTATTAAAGGATTAAGATTTTGTGGTGGCTTTGGATCTCGTTTATCAGGTTATAGTAGTGCCTACATTAATGGCCATCAAGAAGCTTTAAAAACGTTAGGAGAGGATTTTTAGTGAAAGAGTTTAAAATAGGCTTAAATGCTAAATTAGATATGTTAAAATTTAGAGATTTAGGAATTAATAGAGAAAAAGAAATTAATAAAGCTTCTAAAGAAATAAAAAATAACGATTTTCAACTAAATGACTTAGTTAAAATAATGCATCCAAATGGGATTAGAGTAGAAGTAACCAAAATTATCAAAGAAACTGACGATACAAAATCATTTTATTTAAAACCTTTGAGCATAGACACAATGCCACCTTTTCAAAGTGGGGCATACATAACCCTTTTAGTTTCAATTGACAAAAGAACTTACAAACGAGCATATTCTATTAGTAGTAGTCCATCTTCTTTAAATGAATATCGGATAACGATTAAAAAAGATGGTAATGGTATCGTATCAAACTACATGTTTAATACTTGTGCTATAGGGGACAAATTTAATATTTTAGGGCCTTTTGGTAATTTCACTTATCAAAGCTTAAGAGACCAAAAAGACGTAGTTTTTATTGCTGGTGGCAGCGGTATAACACCTTTTATGGCTTATTTACAAGATGAAAAATTTTTAAACAAAATTAATTCTTTAACTCTTTTTTATGGAGCTAAAAGTGAATTTGATCTAATATTCAAAAAAGAAATAGATGAAATAAAAAATAAAAACAACAAAATAAAAGTAATTTATGTTTTAAGTGAACAAAAACGAGATGGCTATTCATATGGTTTAATTGATGAAGAAAAACTTTTAAAAGAAAAGCTTGATAATAAATCAATTTTTATAAGTGGTCCAATTAAAATGTATTTTTATTTAAATGAAATATTTAAAAAATTAGATATTCCAAATAAGTACATTAGACATGAAATATTTAAAGAAATTCCTGAAAATTTAACTGATAAAACTTTTAATTTAACTATTAAAATGCTTGATAAAATTATAACTATTCCATGTAAAGGAAATGAAACATTAATAAATAGCATGGAAAAAAATCGTGTTAAAACATTAGTCCATTGTACAGTTGGTGTATGTGGCTTTTGTCGGAGCAAATTAGTAAAAGGTAACGTTTTAACCGAAAATACTTTTTTAAGAGCAGCTGATAAAGACTATTATTACATCCATCCTTGTGTAACTTATCCTCTTAGTGACGTAATTATTGAAATACCTATAAAGTAAGTTTTAAACTTGCTTTTTTTTAATTACTTTTTTATACTTAAACAAGGTGATAACATGAAAATTTTAAAATGGATAAAAAGTAAAAAAAATACTTATATTTTAGAAATGAGTAACAAAAGTACTATAACGTTATATGATGATATTGTTTTAAAATATAATCTTTTATTAAGAAAAGAAATCAAAGATCAAGAATTATCTGAAATTATAAAAGCAAATCAAGATTTAAAAAGTTATTATGAATCTTTAAATTATTTAAATAAAAAAATGCGTAGTCAAAAAGAAGTAGAGAACTTTTTAAAGAAAAAAGAATATTCTGATGAAGTTATTTTAAAAACAATTAATCGGTTAAAAAAAGAAGGGTATATTAATGATGAATTAGTCCAAGAATCATTTATTCATGATATGTTAACTTTAACACTAAATGGCCCTTTAAAAATAAAAGCTGGTTTAGAAAAATTAGGAATAAATAGAACTGAAGAAATTAGTAAAATACCAGAAGAAATTTGGATTGAAAGAATAAATAAACTTATTGCCAAAAAAGAATCTTTATTAAAAGAAAACAGCATTACAGTAGCTAAACAAAAACTAAGTAATTATTTATATTTAAATGGTTACGAAAAAGAATTATTTAATCCAATTTTAAATAATATAAAAATGGAAGAAAATTTAGAAAATTTACAAAAAGAAAAAGATAAAATATTAAAAAAATTAGCTTCAAAATATCAAGGGAAAGAATTAAATTATCGTTTAAAAATGAAGTTATATCAAAAAGGGTATAAGATGGAAGATATAGAAAAAATAATCAATTAAAAAAGCCTATTTTTAGGCTTTTTATTAATTTGATTGACTTGATTGATTTGATTTAATACTTGCAATTTGATTAGCAATATAATTTGAATATTTTTCAGCTATTTCTGAATCATTAATAACCATTCCATATTCTTTTCTTAATTTATCTAAAGCTGTTACCTGTAAAGTTTGATCTTCAGATATTTTTTGATTAGCTAAAGTTTCTAAAATTTCATCTTTTTTATCATCTAATGAAGGTTTTTCACTGCTACTTTCTCGGTATATAACATGATATCCTAAACTAGTTGTAATTACTTCAGTAGAAAATTCACCATCTTTTAATTTACGAGCAGCTTCTAATATTTCATCATAATCACTTGATAAAGTTCCAGTATTAATTGCTCCTAAGCTACCACCATTATCTTTAGTTGCTTCATCTTCAGAATATTCTTTAGCAAGTTCTTTAAATGTTGCAAGCTTATCATCAGCATTTTTTAATTTTTCAATTATCTCATTGATTTTTTCTTTAGCAGCATCTTCTAATTTTTTCTTATCTTCATCAGAAGTATCTTCAGTTACACCTGTTTTAATCAAAATATGATCAACTGTAACATCACCATAAATATTTTTTTCATAATAAGAACTAACTTCATCATCAGTAACTAACGTTTTTCCGTAATCTAAAACAGCTTTGTTACGTAAATTATTTAAATAAATTGTCTCTTTGCCACTTTCAGTAGAGCCATACATTGATACTACTTGATCTTCACCATAAGTATCAATTAAAGATTTAATAGTACTTTCAGCTTGTTCTTTAGCGTCATCTAAATCATCTTTATATTTATTCTCTAAAATTTCAGTGTCCATCAAAGTTATAATCGCGTTTAATGAGTAATTTTCTTTCATTTTATCATATAGCTGATTAGCTGAAATACTTTCAATTCCTTCATTAAAATTTACTACAGCTTGACTGCCATCTGATAATGTTGGAATAGTTTTTCCACAACCACAAAGTAATAGAGAGCAAGCTCCAAGTACTAATAATTTTTTTGTTTTATTTTTCATTTTTTACACTCCCATCATTAAAACATAATTATTATATCAATTTGCCTTATAAAATACAAGAATTTATCTATGCACCATTTAAAAAATTAGCCATAAACTATATTGAAAAGACAAATAAAGGAGGGAGTTTTATGAACTGCTGTCGTGAAAATGGACTTGGACCTGCAATCATTTTGGTATTATTCATTTTACTAATCTTAATTGTAGGAGCATTCATTTAGTCTTTAAACATTAAGGAGGTGCCTTATGAATTGCTGCAAAAAAATGGAATCAGGATGTGGATGTAGTAATGCATTTATCATTTTGGTTTTATACATCTTACTTGCAATTATTCTAGGTGGAATATTATTCTAATTAGAAGGCTTGTCCTTCTTTTTTTTGATGTTTTTTTTAAAATTTTATGATACAATTTTATTATAGTAAAAGGGGAATAAAGATGTTTGGAAAAATAATTGATACTGAAGAAAATATTATAACTATTGAAAATTTAAGTCACAATGTCATGATGTCATTAAAGGGAATTCACGTTTCTTTTAATGAAAATAATAAAATAATAATTGGTAAGATAATAGAAGTAAAAAAAGATACTTTTAAAATTTTTTTGATTGGTGAAATTATCAATAATACTTTTGTTGCCGGAATTTATCAATCTCCTAATTTAACAACCAGTCCAAGAGTTATTAATGGTAATGAATTAGAAACTTTTATTGGCCACCAAGATTATCATAATCCAAATACGCTTCTAATTGGTACTTCAACAATTTATCCTAATTTTAAAGTTACAGTCAATTTAAATGATTTTTTTTCTAACCATTTTGCTATAATTGGTAATTCTGGTTTTGGTAAATCTTGTGGAGTTGCAAGACTAATTCAAAATGTATTTTATTATAATCATGTTCCGCCAACAAACGCTCATATAATTTTATTTGATGTTTATGGCGAATATCAAAATGCTTTTAAAAACTTATCAAATATCAGTGGAATTCATGTTAAAAATTATCAAAATAGAAGAGAAGATATTGCTAATATTATAACAATTCCTCCTTATTTTTTAGATGCTGATGACTTAGCAATTTTATTAAATGTTGAAGATCCTTTTTTAATTCCAATTTTAGAAAAAGCTTTACAATATGTTAGTATTTTTAAAAGCGAAGATCCAAAAGCTATCGAATATAAAAACAATATAATTGCTACTAGTTTATTAGAAGTTTTAGCAAGTGGTAAAGAAGCTAGTCAAATAAGAGATCAGATTTTAACTATTTTAGCTAAATACAATACTAATGATTTAAATGAAAAAAGTGAAATAAAAGAACCAGGATATACGAGAACATTAAGACAATGTTTAAATATTGATGATCAAGGTAAAATAAATGCAATTTCTAGAATAATAGACTTTTTGTCCCAATTTAAAAAAGATAATTTAGATAATTATGCTGTTGTCCCCAATTTAATTTATAATTTAAATGATATTTATGATGCCTTAGATTTTGCTTTATTATCTGAAGGAATATATAACAGTGTTTCAATGTATGAAAGAGCTATTACTTTAAAAATTCATTTACATCAATTAATTAATGGACCTTATAAAAAATTTTTTGAATACCCATATGTAATTAGCAAAAAAGAATTCGTTGAAAATTTATTTAAAAACGAAAATGGTGAAACTGTCCAAATAGTTAATGTTAATTTAGACGCTATGGAAGACCGATTTGCTAAAATTTTAACAAAACTTTATTCTAAATTATTTTTTGATTTTGCAACTTCACTAGAAAATCGGGGCTCTTTTCCAATTAACATTATTTTAGAAGAAGCTCATCGATATGTTAATAATGACTATGATATTAATGTAATAGGCTATAACATATTTGACCGAATTACTAAAGAGGGAAGAAAGTACGGTGTTTTAATGGGCTTTATTACCCAACGACCTAGTGAATTATCTAAAACAGCTTTATCTCAATGTTCCAACTTTTTAGTATTTAGAATTTTTCATCCAGAAGATTACAAAATGATTGACGCTATAACATCAAGTATAACTAATGAAGAATTAGAAAAATTAAAAACTTTACGAAAGGGAATAACTTTAGTTTTTGGAAGTTCCATTCCTTTGCCTATGTTAGCTAAATTAGATATGCCTGATCCAGCCCCTTTAAGTAGTAATGTCAACGTTTCTAACTTATGGTTTCAATAAAAAAAGATGTTATTTTCATTAACATCTTTTTAATATAAGTAAAATTCATAAGGATTAGAGCTTGTGCCATCGCCTTTTTTATACAAAACATCACTAGGAATAGCAATAACTATTCGTAAAAACTTTTTAGTACTAGCTTGTTCTAAAGAAATTTTTCCTTTTGTATTAACAGCATAAACATCATAATTATTTTCATTTGTTCCGTTTAAAAGCCACCATTTATTAGTCGCTTGAGCTAAATAATTATAATTTGAACAATTACCAGAAATAGCAGTTTTACATAATGGATCATTAGATGCGTTTAAATAATCATAAACTGCTAATAAAGAAATGTAAGTTTGATAAGTACTATAACATTCAATTTCACCAGTATTATTAAAATCAGTCTCGCTTCTTGTATGAGTACAAGAATCAAAAGGCAATAAATAATTTTGATAATTTGCAAAATAACCATTATAAAGGTCTTCTAAAGTTTTTTTAATTCGACTTGTTTCAAAAGAATTATAACCACGATAACTATTAATAGTTTCATTATAACGATCATCAAAGACAGCTTGTTCAACATCATTAGCTGTATCACTTAAAATTAAATACATTAATTCATCATCAAATTTAACAATTCTAAAGCTTTCATTAGCAAAATTAATATAATTATTTACATATTCTCCTCGATAAACATAGCCATTATTTAATTCATAAATACCGTTACCACTAGTTAAAATATCATTATTTTCTAAAATAATTTCTTCTAAATTTTTAGTTTCATAATTATTACAAACTAACTTAGGGTAATAACGATATCCGTTATTATATACAATATCAACTTTACCAGTACAATTTGTACCCTTACTAATCTTATTTAAATCTTTCATGTATTTTTCGTTAACTAATGTAGTAACATCAACACTTGTTATTTGGTTTTCTTCATTTGGTAGTAGAGAAGAGTTAGCTTTTAAATAACTTTTTGTTTTTTCAACCATCAAATTTTCTAAAGCTTGATAATCATATTTTTTAAAAACATTTATTAAAATAACCGCAACTAATATTATTAAAATGATAACTAGTAAAACAGCTCCACTTATTAAAATAATTTTTTTGTTATTTTTTATTAATTCTTTTAATTTATCCATATGTGATTCTCCTTTTATAAATTATATCTAATAATAAAAAAAAAAGCAACGAATTGCTTTTTATTAACGGTTATAGTATTCAACAATTAATGCTTCGTTAATTTCTGGATTTAATTCAGAACGATCTGGACGTCTAACATATTTTCCAGTTAATTTCTTTTTGTCAAATTCAACAAAAGCTTTAGTGCTATTAATAGCTTCTAAACTAGCTAAAATTGCTGGATGATTTAAAGAATTTTCTTTAACAGCTATAACATCGCCAACTTTACAAGTGTATGATGGAATATCAACTTTTTTACCATTAACAGTAATATGACCATGGTTAACTAATTGTCTAGCACCACGACGAGTTGAAGACATACCCATACGA
This sequence comes from uncultured Bacilli bacterium, assembly GCA_944364655.1. GTDB lineage: Bacteria > Bacillota_I > Bacilli_A > RF39 > UBA660 > Ventrenecus. The sequence continues at coordinate 12,662 of CALVWG010000078.1, forward strand.
TATACTAAGTTATCTAAACGACTTTCAAGTAAAAATAATAAATTTTCACCAGTAATACCACTCATTTTTGAAGCTTTATCAAAAACTTTATGGAATTGCTTTTCATTTAAACCATACATAATACGTACTTTTTGTTTTTCTTGTAATTGAACGCCATATTCACTTAATTTTTTACGACGATCTGTACCATGCATACCAGGTGCATAAGGACGACGAGCTAAATCTTTACCGTTTTCTAATGTTGAAAAATTTAAACGACGTGATTTTTTATATTGAGGTCCTGTATATCTTGCCATAATGTTCTCCTTTCTATTATTTTGCTAAAAGTTATTTGAATTACCATTTTATAGGGAGTAATTATTAACACTTTCTAATAGGCAGATTATACTCGTGAACTATAAGTTTAATTACACATTATAAATGATTTTTCGCTGCCAAACTTCTAAGCGATTTAAATTATACTAAAATAACATAATGTTGTCAATGTTTTCGAAAAAAATGAGCATTGCAATGTATTGTAAATATTTGTCAAAAATACACTTAATTAACTAATAATTAAATGAAATGCTATATAATAGAAATAAGTGGTGATTTATTTGATACCAAACGAAATAAAAATGATTTTAGAAAAAATATTAGATAATGGTTTTGAAGCGTATTTAGTAGGGGGCTTTGTCAGAGACGCTAAATTATTAAGAAAAACTAATGATATTGATATTGCTACTAATGCATTACCTAAAGACTTAACTTTAATTTTTGGCCCTTCAAAAAAAGAAAATTTATATGGATCATATCACTTAAAAGTGGATCAATACAATATAGATATAACGACTTATAGAAAAGAATTGTCATATATAAATGGTAAATTAATAGAAATTTGCTATACAACTAATATGTTAGAAGATGCCAAAAGAAGAGATTTTACAATTAATGCTATGTATATGAATAAAAATGAAGAAATAATAGATCTTTTTAATGGCGAAGAGGACTTAAAAAACAAAAAATTAAAAATGATAGATAATCCATATATTAGATTAAAAGATGATCCTTTAAGAATATTAAGAGCTGTTAGATTTGCTAGTCAATATAATTTAATAATGGATAAAGATTTAAAAAGAGCAATCTCCAAAGAAAAAAAAGCTATTGAATTAATTCCGATTAATAAAGTAAAAAAAGAGTTAGATAAAATTTTATTAGCTAATGGATTTCCTTTATTAAAAAAACTAGGTTTATTAAAAAATTTAAAAATAAAAACAACAAAATTAGTTTTTGTTGAGGATTTATCAGGGCTATGGGCTCAAATAAAAAGCGATCGAGATTATGTGGTTGAAAAAGAATTAAAAAAGAATCAAAAAACTATTGCAGAGCAAATAAAGTGTGGTACAATTAAGATGCTTGATTTATATCGTTATGGTTATTATCAATGTCTGGTAGTGGCAAGTATTTTGCATTTTCCTTTAAAAAAATTAGAAAAAATGCAAGCTAATTTACCCATTAAATGCCGTCAAGATATAGCTTTAAACCCAACTGAAATTGCTAAAATAGCTAATGCATCAGGTAAAGATTTAGGAGTTATATTAAAAGATATAGAAGAAAAAATTGTCTTAAATAAAATCAAAAATGATAAAGAGAGTTTAACAAAATATTTGAATGAAAGAAGGTAGTAGTATGCCAAATATAGAGTTTTTAACAGAAAAAAGATTTACAATTGCAACTCATTTAATTAGTTTTGCTGTTGAAAACCACTTATCTTTGGTTGAATTTCTTCTTTTAATGTATTTTGAAGATGCTTTAGATAAAACTTTTAATGTTGATAAAATATGCAAAATTTTAAGCCTTAATGAAAAAGATGTTTTATTAGCATTTAATCGTTTACTTTCTTTAAATTTTATTGAACTAGAAGCTTGTAAAGATGAAACAAATAAATGTTGTGATTTAATAAGTTTAGAACCTTTATATAAAATTATTTATGAAAAGAAAGAAAAAAAGGCAATTGAAGCTAAAAAAGAAAGCATTTTTGATTTATTTCAAAAAGAACTTGGTCGAAGTATTTCACCTATGGAATATGAAATTATAAATGCTTGGTTATTAAAAGGTTTTAGTGAAGAATTAGTTTTAGGAGCTTTAAAAGAAGCAGTTTATAATGGCGTTAGTAGTTTGAGATATATTGATAAAATATTATTTGAATGGCAAAAAAAGGGCTATCACAATATGACAGAAGTAGAAACAGGACTAAATAATCGTAGAAAGGAAAATGAAAAAGCTCCAAAGCTTTTCGACTATAATTGGTTAGAAGATGAAGGATAAAGAAAAAAAGATTCTTGAGTATTTAGATTTTCTATACTATGATGCTAAATGTGAATTAAATTATTCTAAAGATTACGAATTATTAATTGCGACTGTTTTATCAGCTCAATGTACTGATAAAAGAGTTAATGAAGTAACAAAGGTATTGTGGAGCAAGTATGATTTAAAAACTTTAGCGGATGCTAACATAGAAGATATTGAAAAAATAATTCGCCCTGTAGGATCTTATACTAAAAAAGCAAGTTATCTTAAAAAAATTGCTATAAAATTATTAAAAGATTATGATGGTATTGTTCCAAATAATCGAGAATATTTAGAGTCTCTTCCTGGTGTTGGTCGAAAAACTTGTAATGTTGTTTTATCAAATATATATAATGTTCCATGTATAGCGGTTGATACACATGTAGAAAGAGTATCAAAAAGGCTAGGATTGGCTTATAAAAATGATGATGTTAGAACAATTGAAAAAAAACTTGAACGTAAATTTCCGAAAGAAAAATGGGGAAAATTACATCATCAATTAGTCTTATTTGGTAGATATAATTGTAAAGCTATAAAACCAGATTGTGATAATTGTCAGTTAAAAGAATTTTGTAAATATTATAAAAAAAATGAAGAATAAAATCTTCATTTTTTTATGAGCATTTATCGGATACATTAACTTTACCGTTTATTCTAATTTGCTCTTCATCATATGTTACAACATAAGTAACTGATTTTTCACCAGTAGTTGAAGTATCTACTTTACTAGCCGTAATTGTTGCTTCACTAGTTACATCTTCACCATCATAAGTAACTTTTACAGCTTTTTTAGCATCAATAGTTCCATTTTTTACTACGCATAAAGTAGTTGCTGTAGCTTGTAATAGAGATTCAGTATCATCACCTTCAATAGTAACTTTGATTTCTAAACCATCAGATTGATTTGTTTTAAATATACTATAAGCACTTTTAACAACAAATGTATATGTTCCACTTTTAGTAGCGTTATATGTATAATTAGTATCTTTTGTCCAACCAAGACTTGTTAAGTTTCCTTTGTCATCTTTTAAATAAACCTGATAACCAAATGTTCCAATGGAAGCCGTGTTATAAGATTCATAAATTCGCATATATTCATTTTCAAATAATTCAAAACTATGAGAGTAAGTTTTTTTGAAAGAAGAAAAATATGTTTCAAATTCTTTTCTTACAGCATCAGTATCTAAAGCTGAAGGAGTAGTCGCAGCATCCCAAGTTAAAGTAATTTTATTATCTTTAACTTCTCCGTCACCATTAGTTGCATCCTCTAATTTACTAAAACGATTTGATGTTTCACTAGGTTCCGCTCCAGATTTGAAATAAGCTTGATATTTCATATTATCTGGTGTATATTCACTAGCTCGTTTAGTAGGTAAGGTATTAGATTCAACAGTTACACTTACAACTGTACTTGGTTTAGTAAATTTTTCATTTTTCGTTAAAATATTATTAGCTAAATAAGCACTAATTTTACCTCTTGTAGGAGAACCAGTACTACTTGTTAAATAGTGATTTGCATCAATATCTTTTTGATCATAGCCATACATCATGGAAATAGAGTATTCAGTATTATATGTATTAACCCAATGTTCTGGAGTTGCATAATAAGGAACACCTTTACTTGCTGCAGTCGCTTCATCATAATTTGTTGTACCAGATTTAGAAGCTATGCTTCCTCTTAAATTCCAGTTAATTGAACCACCAACGCCTTCACTAGTAGCTTGAAGTAAAACATCAGTAATCATCCATGCCGTTTCTTCGCTCATTGCGCGAGTTTTTTCATATTTATATTCAATTGTTTCCTCTGTTTCAATATTAACGATTTTGGTATAAGAATAAGGTTCAATATAATATCCACCTCTTGCAAAAGCGGCATAAGCTGCTGAGCTTTCTAAAGGCGATAGACCATGTGGCCAACCACCAACAGAGTAAGATTCATATAAAGTGTCATCGCCATCATCTTTAGCATAATTATCTTCATCAATACCTAAAGCATTTAAAAATTTCTTTTTGTTTTCTTCAGTCGTTTGATGGAAAGCTTCCAAAGCAGTAGTGTTTCTTGAAGCTGATAATGCATCTTTTAATGTATAAACACCTAAAAATCTATTATCCCAGTTATTTAAATAACCACCACTATTATAAGCATATTTAAAATCGATAAACATTTGCCCAGTTGAAGCATTATTATATTCAATCAATGGGCCATAATCAATCAAAGGCTTTGCTGTAGAACCTGGTTGTCTTCTAACGGTTGAACGATTTAAACCTGTTTTTATATAATTTCTTCCTGGACCCAAAGCACTAATAGAACCATCAGTTACTGATGTAACAGCCGAAGCGACTTGAATTAAATCATCTTTCCATTCTGCTGCTGAACCATTTTGCATATTGTTTATTACATCTTGAATAGATTTATCAAAAGTTGTGTAAACTTCATAACCACCTTTAGATATATCAATTCCTTGTTTATCTTTAATTTCATCTAAAACATAATCAATTAAAACTTGATATGGAGTAGTAGATGCTTGTCTTGGAACAATTAAAGATTCAACAGAAATACTTTGAGCATCTTTCATTTCTTGTTCAGAAATATAACCATGACGATTCATTAAACTTAAAACCGTATTTTTTCTTTCATTGGCATATTCTGGATAAACATAAGGGTTATATAAAGAAGGGTTATTAACCATTCCAACTAATAAAGCACATTCTGGTAAAGACAAATTAGAAACGCTTTTATTAAAGAAATATTGACTGGCTTGTTCAACACCATTTACCGATTCAACATTATTATTTCCAACAGCAAACCAAAATGAATTTAAATACATCTCTATAATTTGTTCTTTAGTAAAGTTCTTTTCAATTTTAAATACAGCCATATAAATATCTTGGAATTTTCTAATAATTCCTTCAATACCACTATCTTCTGTTGAAGTAAAATAGTTTTTAGATAATTGCATTGAAATAGTAGAAGCGCCACCAGCATCTGAATGTCCTAAAACTTGTCCAATACTAGCTTTCAAAAATCTTGCGGCATCAAAACCACTATGTTGGAAAAACCGAGAATCTTCTGTTGCCACTAAAGCATCAACTAAAACTTGTGGGAAATCCTCATAATTTTTTAAAACCCGGTCCTCAACACCAACTCTAGTTAAAACTGAACCATCCTTAAAATAAAGAATAGAAGATTCTGATTCATATAACTTTTGTGAAGTGAATTCTGGAGAAGTAAAAACAATATATAAACCAAATGAAATAATAATTGACAAAAACATAATTCCTAAAGAAATCAAAATCAAACAAACTTTAGAAGCTATTTTGCCTTTTGCTATTTTTTTACTTTTCATTCCTTTATTTGTTTTTTTCTTATCATTTTTTAAACTTTCTTTAATATCTTTAAAACTTTTCATCTTTAATTTCTTCTTAGCCATAATCTAATTCCTTTCAAAATAAACTTGATCAACTACTTTTAAATAATCTAAAGGTGGATTATATTTTTCTAAAATTACAAATCCTTTTTCCTTTAAATAATCTAAAGGAATACTTTTTCTTGAATTATTTTCAATAAAGAAAACTAAATCTTCACCTTTTAATAAATAAATGCAATTATTCATAGATATTATAACAAAACAAATTCCACCATGTTGTAAAACTCTTTTTAAATATTTTAATTGATGTTCATGAAAATTTGCTAAAGGAAAAGAAGTTGTACTTTTAGTTTCTTTAGCTTCAAACTCAATATATTTTCCTTTATATATTCCATTATAATCTAATGTTGATGGAGCTTTAAAATAACCATTTTTAATAACGCGTCCCCGATCTGTATAGATAGCTTCACTAATACCTATAGGGGTAGGTTTTTTAAAAATCAAGGCAATATCTTTTTCTTGGTAATATTGATTAGATTCGTTAATTAAACTTTCTAAAAACATTCCGCGATTGCTATAATTAATTGATTTTGTCTGACTCTTTTGAATTTTGTTTGGATATAGCATCAGAAATCACCTTATATAATTATACTATAAATATTTAATTTTTAAAAGTTAGAACATCATTAAACGATATATTTGACATGTTTTGTCGAATATATTTTATTAAAAGTGATTTTTTTTTAAAATAAAAACGGAGGTATAAAATGATATCAATTGATTTAGTTTTTAATAAAATGTTAGAAAATTTAAATTTTATCGATTTAAATATAATGGAACAAGCATTAAAGGATGCAATAGTGACGAGTGACCTAAAAATAGAAAAAATAGCTAATAACCATCTTAAGAATATGTGAATAATTACTAAAAATGTCTCTATTTTTAGTAAACAATAATTAGTGAAAATGTCTCTGTTTTATATTATAGTAAATTCGCTAATAATTAGTGAAAATGTCTCTTAATAAATTATTGACTTATTTTATAGTTTTAATATAATAATTAATGTTACTTGAGGGGATAAGGCAATACTGAGGAGTAACCTGAACACTCAAGTAATGCTATACAAAAAAGATTATATTCTTTTTTGGAAGCCCTAAGCGACAAACCTTAGGGTTTGGGACAAAGTCCCAAGATTAATGTCTGGACATCATATTTTTCCTCCAAGGATGGTTAGCAGGTGGAATATACTTATGATGTTCTTTTTTTATTGTAGTAATT
>CALVWG010000079.1 GCA_944364655.1 uncultured Bacilli bacterium
AAAAAATAAGTAGATTAAAATGAAAGAATAACTAATTATATAAGTATAATATAAAAAGGCTTTAAAATTGATTTTAGAAAGAAGTAAAAATAACAAATAGATAACTAATAATATAAAATAATAAAAATAATAAAAAAGGATAAAATTAGTAATATAACAATATAATTAAGAAATAAATAAAAGAATAAAAGCAAGTAGTATCAAGGAGTACATGAATTGCTCTTTATATTTTACCCCTATACTACTTGCGTAAAACTTTGATAATATCTCATTTTTATGAAATTTTAATAATATAATGAAATATAGTTACTTTTTAATAATATATATTATAAAATACAATCAATAGCTTATGAAACAATAAAACAAGATATAAAAATAGAAATAAATGTAACTAGCTAAATTTTATTTAAAGGATGTGTTATTATGAGTGATAAGAAAAATGAGATTATTTTATTTGATAAAGCCAAATCTACAATAAATTAGCATATAAAGAATATATAAAGAAAAATTATTAGAAATAGCTACTCTTAATAAAATTCGAAAATCCCGAATTCTCTGGCAAAACTACAATGTAAAAAAGTATAAAAATATATAATTAATTGACTATTTTTAGAATTTGTGATATTATGTAAATGTAATTGAAACAATAGGAAGAATTCTTATGCACATAATTAAACAAATAAAAAAATGGTTTAATAAGAAAGATATTAAAGATAATAACATATCACATATTGAAAGTACTAATTTAGCTATTATAGATACTACGGGTCTTAAAATAGATAGAAGTTTAACTAAAGAAGAGAATGAAAGTAGAAAAAAGTTTCTTGAAGAATTATCTTTAGGAAATTTTTCTACTTTTATTAATTATGGGAATGAAATATCTAAAGAAATAAACTATTATATGGAAATATGTCGAAAAAGAATTGATCAAGGAATCAACTCAAATAAAGAATTAGCACGAAATATTTCAGCTAAAAACATTATAGCAGAAAAATTAAAAATAATATTTAATAAAGCTGAAATTGAAAATATTATAGATGAATTAAATGGATTAAAAAGAACCTGTGAGTTAAGAGTTATAGCTCTAGAAGATTTTGGAAATGGCGAGATAAAAAGAAGAAAGAAAAAAATACATTTTTTAGATAATAAAACTACTGATGAATCGAAGATTAACACTATAAACAATACTATTTCTTGAATTTCTGCTATTATAAAAATAATAGATACGTTAATATATAGTTTGAATATAGAAAAAAATAATTATCTTAATGAAAATTCTTCATTAGATATTTTCGTTAATGCATCTGATTCGGATTCAACAAAAGAAATAGCAAATAATGTATTAATTGAAACTTTTGATGAACTAAAAAGTAATTTAACAAGTATTGCAAGTTTTACCAATATTTCTTCTTTAAATTTTCTTGGAACACCTATAAATGAAATAAATATTGAAAGTGGTAGTTTGAGTATAAAGTCCAAAATAAATATAATAGCATTACTAAAAAGATATTTAGACTTATACATAGAACAAAACAAGAAACATCTTTTAGCTAATGGAGGTCTTTTAGAAAGAGCAAACATTTCACTTAATTCATTAATAGATGAAATTGAAAGTGATTACTTAGATATAGATTTGTGGGCTAAAAAGGCTTTTGGGGAAGTCGCTATTACTAATAAAGAAGAAAATTCTAAAGTGATTAATACTGTTTATAATAAATATTATAAAAGATTAAACAATATACAAAGATTTTTATCGATTTTTGAAGAAGAAATCCCTGAAAGTTTCAAGGATAGATTCTATAGAACTAAATTTAATTTCTATGCATTATATATAGAAACTTTTAAGAATGATGCTTTTTACGATGATAATCCTATAAAAATAAACAATGAAGAGGAAAGAAAATACTTTTTAAAATTTATAGAAGAGATAATAGATAGAATACATAGAAGATCAAATGATGGTGAATTATTAAAATTTATGAATAAACATTTATCTTTAAAAAATCGTGATTCTATTCTTGATAAATATTATAAGTTTGCTACATTATTAAGAATAGACAAATATGGAAGAGATGGACTATTTACATTAATGTTATATACTGCTAATTTTAAAAATAAATATAATCATATTTGTTGTCTAGACCAAATAGAGCCAAAATATTTACAATATTTAAATTTACAATTTCATCAAGTTAAATCGAATTCAATGGCGCAAGATATATTAAAGTTATGGAAGCCATCAAATAATCATTTTAGTAGATTTTGGGGAGATATGGATGAAAATTGGGATTTGGCTAGAACAATAAATGATGGTCTTTATCCACGTTCAGATCATGCAAATATACAGTTTACTATGAACCCAGATTACAGAAAATTTTTAATAGAAAAAATGCAGGATTATAATAAATTTGCTAGAAAAAATAATATTAAAACAAAAGATAAATATATTAATTTCTTTGGCAACCAGATTTGCAAAGTACAATATATAGCAATGTATGCATATATGATGGAGAGATTTAGTAATGGACTATTTCCTCGAGAACAAATCTTTAAGAAACTTATTCAAGCAGATAATGATAAAAATCTATATAATTTTAATTATATTACAGAAAAGATATTAATAAACTATCTAAAAGAAAATTTAAATAAAGTTGATTATAAACATTTTATAAATAAATTTAAATCACAATTACATGGAAGTGAAAATCTTATTGGTATTTTGAAATCTATAGATAGAGAGAAAAATTTTGATTTTCTTATCTATAGTTTTATAATTAATTCATGTAAAGAGTTTAATGGAAGATTTCAAAATATAACTCATAATAGAAGGTGCGATATAGATTTAATAGATAAAGATAACTGGATATTTACTGAAGTTTGTTTATTATTAGATAATGCATTGGGAAAAGAAAATGTTAGAGATGAATTATTAAATTATGAGTTTGATGAACATATTGAAGTAGAATATTTTTATAGTTATCCTTATACTGCAGATTCCTTTTATTCTAAAAGGTTTAATATATTTAATTTAACTAATAAAAAAAATAATGTAAAAGCAAAAATTTCCACTGAATTAATTAGAGAATCAAAAGAACAATCTAAAGAATGTATTGAACAAATTGTTAAAGTTTTAATATTTAATAAATTAATCAATGAAAATAATATTAATAATGATAAATATATTAATACAGCTTTGTGGCTATCACATTGCTATACATATTATTTATTAGGCTATTCGAAAATAAATTTTTCATCTATTAGAGATAAAAAATTTGAAAATTTAGCTTATTGGGAATATTTTTATTTTGATAGAGAAAATATCGAATTTGATATTCTTGGAAGCAAAAAGAAAGAATCCTTCCGGTTATGATGATAGAGATTTTTGGGCTTTAGAGAAAGGAATAAT
>CALVWG010000080.1 GCA_944364655.1 uncultured Bacilli bacterium
CAGTAAAGAGTACATAGACCCATTTACTGGCAAGAGAGTAAAACAATTTAAGCTATTTAAATAGCGAGTAGTAAACGTAGTGCAGACGATGAACATTTCGGAGCGCAATATAGCGCTGCCAGTAAGATGCCCTTAGAGGGCAAAGTAAAACTACCAGCTAAGCTGGTAGATTTTTATTACAAAAAAAACAAGATTTTCATCTTGTTAATATTGTTTTCCAACATAAATACGGCATTTTGCGTCTTTATTACAAATAATACATTTGCCGGTTGGTTCTTCTCCTTCAATTATACAACGGCTTTTATATCCAGTATCATCTTTAATTTTTTCTTCACATGCAGCATCGCCACACCAGTTCACTTTAACAAAGCCCGTTTTGTCTTTAATTAATTCTTTCATTTCATCATAAGAATTTACATCAAAAATTTTAGAATCTCTTCTTTCCATAGCTCTATTGTAAAGATTGTTTTGAATTTCTTTTAATAATACTGGTATTTTTTCAACAACTTCATCTATTTTAACTTTAATTTTTTCTAAAGTATCTCTTCTAACTAAAGTAACTTCATTGGTTTCTAAATCTCTTAAACCAACTTCGATACGGATAGGAATTCCTTTTACTTCAGCTTCAGCAAATTTAAATCCTGGTGTTTTATCACTATTATCAACTTTGTAAGTTATATCTTCTGTTAACTCATTAGCAATTTTAGAAATTGTTTCTTTTACTTTATCATCATTATTTATTGGAACAAAAATAACTTTAATTGGTGCGATATTTGGTGGTAAAACTAGACCGTGATCATCGCCATGTGTCATAATAATTGCGCCAATCATTCTTGTTGTAACGCCCCAACTTGTTTGGTAAGGTGTTTGTAAATTATTTGATTCATCTAAAAATTGAATACCAAAAGCTTTAGCAAAATGATCGCCAAAATAATGACTTGTTCCGTTTTGTAAAGCAACACCATCATACATCATTGCTTCTAATGTATATGTTTCTTCGGCACCAGCAAATTTTTCGGATTCTGTTTTTTTACCTACAATTACTGGTAAAGCTAAAATGTTTCTTTGAAAATCTTCATATATTTTTAATATTCTTAATGTTTCATTTCTGGCGTCTTCACTAGTAGCGTGCATTGTATGTCCTTCTTGCCATAAAATTTCTCGACTTCTTAAAAATGGTCTTGTTGTTTTTTCCCATCTAACAATTGTACACCATTGATTATACAATTTAGGTAAATCACGATAAGATTTAATAATATTTTTATAATATTCACAGAATAAAGTTTCGCTTGTAGGTCTTACACACATTCTTTCTTCTAATTTTTCATTTCCGCCATATGTTACCCAGGCAACTTCAGGAGCAAATCCTTTAACATGATTTTTTTCCACATTTAATAATGACTCGGGAATAAACATTGGCATTTGAACGTTTTCATGACCACTTTTTTTAAATTCTTTATCTAAAAGTTTTTGCATATTTTCCCATATAGCATAACCATAAGGACAAATTATCATACTGCCTTTAACATTAGAATAAGCAACTAAATTGGCTTCTCTTACAACATCAGTATACCATTTTGAAAAGTCTACATCCCTACTGGTTATATTACTCACTAACTTTTTCATTTTTATTTTCCTCGCTTTCGATTTTAAAATCTTCTAACTCATTATTTGTATTTAATATTTTATTTACTTGTTTAGTGGCATTATCTAATTTTTCTTGACAAATTTTAACAAGATTCATTGCATCTGTATATTTATTTATTGCTTCTTCTAATGGAATATTGCCACTTTCTAAATCTTTAATAATAATTTCTAATTCTTGTAATGCTTTTTCAAATGTAATTTCGTTCATGATATAATCTCCTTTACTTCTACTTTTAATTCACCTTTAAACAAACGTATATCTAATTTATCGGCTACTTTAATATTACTACTTTCTTTTATTATATGTCCATCTTTTTTTACTAATGAATATCCTTTATCTAAAATATTTAAAGGATTTACTAATTTTAAGGTTTGAATTATATATTTAAAATCTTGTTTTTTATTATTTAAAATATTTTGAATATGATTATTTAATAAATTATTTTTATTTTCTAATTGTTCAAATTTACTTTGATAAATAATACTTGGATTTTGTAAAATATAATGATTTTGATATTGTTTTACTTTATCTTGTAAATTAAATAGATAGTTTTGAATTGATGCTTTTAATTGATCTGTTAAAACATCTAATTTTTGAATTTTAGTCTCATATAAAACCATTGGATTTTTTAATATAAAACTGTCAGCTAATTTTTTTAAATGATGTTTTTCATCATTTAATTTTCCTAAAAAGGCATTAGATATTTCAATTTTTTTAGTTAAAAATAAATTTTTTACTTCTTCAATAGTTGGAACGGCCATTTCCGCTGCTCCGGTTGGGGTCGGGGCTCTTTTATCTGCGACATAATCTGATATTGTAACATCAACTTCATGACCAACGGCACTAATGACGGGGATTTTAGATTCATAAATTGCCCTTGCTACAACTTCTTCATTAAATGCCCATAAATCCTCAATCGAACCGCCACCTCGACCAACTATTAAAACATCTAAATCATATAAATTGGCTTTTTTAATATTATTTACAATATCATCTTTAGCTTGAGCTCCTTGAACTAAAGACGGAAATAGGATTGTTTCACAGACTGGAAAACGTCTAGCAATGGTACTTAAAATGTCTTTTATTGCTGCTCCGGTTGGGGCCGTAACAATACCGATTTTTCTAGGAAATTTTGGCAAAGGCTTTTTATGAGCTGGATCAAATAAACCTTCTTGTTGTAATTTCCTTTTTAATTTTTCATATTCAATATATAAATTGCCTAGACCATCTTGTTCCATTTTATCAATATAAATTTGATAATTACCGCCAGCTGGATAAACGCTAATTCTACCCTCTACTAAAACGTTCATACCATCTTCTGGATTAAAATTAAGCTTAGAAGCCATACTTTTAAACATAATAGCGCTAATTCTTGCTTCATCATCTTTTAAAGTTAAGTATAAATGTCCTGAAGTATGTCTTTTAAAGTTGCTTATTTCCCCTTTTAAGTATACTTTTTGCAAATATGAATTACCATCAAAAAGCATTTTAATAAAATTATTTATTTGCGAAATTGTAATGTATTTTTGATTCATAAACTTCTACCCTCTTTATTTTTGCTTTTTTTAATAATTTCTAAAAGAATTTGATAATGCTCACTATAATCTCTAATAATATCCATAGCTAACTTTTTGTCGTCAATACCTAATCTATTTAATAGCTGGTAGCAATAATTTTCGATTATAATTTGAGAGTATTTTTTTACTAAGTCATCAAACGCTTCTTTTGTAGATATATCAACTTGTTCTAAAAAGTAAGAAATCTCTTCATATGAAGACATATGAACACATTCTTCATCATAGCTAAGCTTAATCAAAAAAGAATTTAAATTGGCATTAGGAAATTTCTGCATTTCAGCATATTGATAGTTTTTTAAAGACTTATTAGAATCATATATCGGTGTTATACCAGCAAAATTATTATGTTCGTCAACAAATACTTCCCAATTATTAGTAGTTCGATCGTTTTGCATAGTTAATAAATCTATCATGTATCTTTTTAAAAATTCTGACATTAAATTATCCAATTGTTCTTCTTTTAAGTCAAAATAATATTTTAAAGCTTTTCTTATTGTTTCAAGATTATTCGGTTTACTAGGAATTGGAAAATTATTTTTGGCAAGAAAATTTTTATAAGCATTTATTATAGTTGTTCCATTTACTGCTTTTTTACCATCTTTTAAAAAACTTGCGGCAAGTTCACCATAATATTTTCCAAATTGAACATACTTAGTATCAACAGTTTCAATTCCTTCATTTTGGGCAATCATTTCAACAATTTTTTCTTTAAGATAATAAGAAATATCAATGTCTTCTTTAAAATAATATTTTTTATTAATGATGTAAGCATGATCTGCACTGCTAAAATAATTCGGTTCTATAAAACCTTTAGCTATTGCTTTATCAAAATTTTGAATATTTAGTTCATGCAAAATATTTTTAATCATAATTCTTCCTTCATAAATTTATCTAAAACGGCGTTAATCATTTTTACTAAATCTTCATCGGTGTATTTTTTAGCTAATTCAATGGCTTCGTTAATTACAACTATAGCTGGAGTATCCATATATTTTAATTCATATATAGCCATTCTTAAAATAGCGGCTCCAGGGCTATCTAAGCGATTAATATTCCAATCTTTAAGATATTTATTAGCAATTTTGTCAATTTCTTCTTCGCTTGTTACAACACCATAAACTAAATCTTTGACAAATTCGTTATCTACCTCTAAATTTTCTTTTATAACTTCTTCTGGATTATATGTAATATTATTTTGTTTTGCGATATCAATTTGATATAAACATGTCATTACTATTTTTCTTAATTCACTACGACTTTGCATTAATTCATCACCAAAAATATTGTATCAAAAAAAACTAGGTTAGGCTAGTTTTTTGTTCAGGTTTTCTGGCTAGTTTAATAGGTTTTTTAATTTGATAATAATCGATAACCCATCTGTAGCAAAAATCATTTGCTAAAACATCATAGAATTCTTCTAAAGTAGTTATATCTTCTTCTCTAATAGCTCTATTTATTTCTTCATAAATTTTTTTCTTTTGATGAAATAAATCATTTATAAGTATATCTCTTTTTATAGTAGATAAAGGTATTTCAGTTTCTACATCCAAAAGTTCTTTTTTATTATTAATTAAAAATACTTTTTCACCGGAAGAATTTTTCGAAATGCCCATGATCACTTCAAATTTAGCTATGACATATCTTTTCATTTCTTCTTTAACTCTTTTTAAAACTGGATGATCTTTTATTTTAATCAACTTGCCATTTTTAACAATTGGTTTTTCCATATATTCATTAATCCAAGATTTTGAAATGCAATTTTCCATATCTAAATATGCTTGAATTACCTCTTTGATATTGTTTGCAGTAAAAATTCTTTGAACATAATAATCAACTGTTTGACGTTTTTCTTTTGTAGTGTAATAAATTTTTGTATTGTCTTTCATATTAAATTTTTATAATCAACCTTATAGAGTACAAATTCTATAATTGATTAATTCCTTTCTATATTATTTTTTGATACAGCTAGTCATAATTATTTGATTTTGATAACACTTTTTAGTTACTAATAATATTGCTTTTATAAAACAATTACTATTAAAATTTGTGGTTCTCAAAATTCAAACTTACTATATCATATTTATTCATTAAAATCATTATGTCTTTTTAAATGATGTTTTAAAAGTTTTAATATTTTTTTAATTTTTTTGATTAATATCCATTTTTAATTCATAAAGGGCATTTAAAGCTTCCATTGGTGTCATTCTTAATGGATCTAATTTTTCTAATTTTTCTTTCAATAAATCTTTTTTCTCGTCTGGAAATTCCATAACTAGTTGTAATTGTTCATCATGTTTTTGACATTTAGGCTTTTTTTCATAAATTGCTAATGTTTTTAAAGCATCATTAATAACTTCATCTGGAAGGCCAGCTAATTTAGCGACGTGAATTCCGTAGCTTTTATCAACGGAGCCATTTTTTATTTTATGTAAAAAAGTAATCTTGCCATCTTCTTCGATCGCGCTAACATGAACATTTTTAATTGCAGGAATTGAATTTTCTAAAACAGTTAATTCATGATAGTGAGTTGAAAATAGTGTTTTACATTTAATATGGGTGCTAACATATTTTAAAATGGCTTCAGCTAAACTCATTCCGTCATAGGTCGCCGTTCCTCTTCCTAATTCATCAAATAAAATCAAACTATCTTCAGTAGCGTTACAAATTGCATTTTTGGCTTCTTTCATCTCAACCATAAAGGTTGATTCTCCACTTACTAAGTCATCGCTGGCACCAATTCTTGTAAATATCTTATCAATAATTGGTAAATTTGCTTTTGAGGCTGGAACATATGATCCCATTTGGGCCATGATAATTATGATAGCAAGCTGACGCATATAAGTTGATTTACCACTCATATTAGGGCCTGTTATTAAAAGAGTATTAATGCTACCATCCATGACACAGTCGTTTGCAACGTAATCCATATTACTAACTCTTTCTATAACTGGATGACGGCCATTTTTAATATCAATAACGTGTTCATGATTAATAGTTGGTCTTACAAGTCTATATTCTTCAGCACAGACAGCCAAAGCTGTTATTGCATCAATTTTAGCTATACATGTTGCAGTATCTTTTAATTCCAATATTTGTTTTTTAATAATTTCTTTAATTTCAACAAATAAGTTATATTCTATATCAATAATTTTTTCTTCAGCATTTAATATTAAAGCTTCTTTTTCTTTTAATTCAGGACTAATATAACGTTCTGCATTAGTTAAAGTTTGTCTTCTTTCCCAATGAAAGTCTTCAGAAACATTAGCTATTTGGCCTTTAGTAACTTCAATGTAATAACCAAATACCTTATTGTAACCAACTTTTAAGTTTTTAATGCCTGTTTCTTCTTTTAATTTAGCTTCAAAATTAGCAATAAATTCTTTCCCACCACTTCTTATATCTTTTAATTCATCAAGCTCGGCATTATAACCTTCCTTGATTAAAAAACCTTCTTTTATGGTAACTGGCGGATTTTCATAAATAGCTTTTTCTAATAATTCAAAAAGATCTTGATGAGTATTAATTTTTAAATCAAAATGTAGTTCTTGAATAATTCTAGCAATATCTGGTAAAACCTTTAAGCTAGCTTTTAATTGTAATAAATCACGGGCATTTAAATTACCACAGGAAATTTTGCCACATAATCTTTCTAAATCATATATTTGATATAAATTATCTCTTAGTTGTTCTTTTAAAATAAATTCATTGTTTAATTTTTCAATTTTATTATAACGATCAATTATTAATTCTTCTTTTTTTAAAGGGTTCATTAACCAATTTTTAAGCATTCTTGAGCCCATACTTGTTTTTGTTTTGTCTAAAAGCCATAAAAGAGAAAAAGTTCTTTCTTTTAGTCTTAATGTTTCTATTAACTCTAGATTTCTAACTGTATGAACATCCATTTCTAAATAATCGTCTGGATAAACTATAGTTGCTGGTTTAAAATGACTTAAATCTTTTAATTCTTTGACAACTAGATAATAAAGTAAATTTTTTATAGCAAGAATATAATGCTCATCTTCTAAACTAGCATAGATTTCTTCATATTGTCCTTCTAAATAATTATTATTATAAGATACTTCTATACCATAAGTTCCTTTTAATAAAGAGACTAATTCTAAATTTTCATTATTTTCTAAAACAATTTCTAGAATACCTAAATTTAAAATAGTACTAATAAGTTTATCTATATGATGAGGAATTATTGAAACAAAAATAGAACCAGTTGAAATATCGGCATAACAAATTGTATAAATATAATTAAAATCTAATACGGAAGCAATATAATGATTATCATGTTCATTTAATAATTCTAAATCGACAACTGTTCCTTTACTTACAACTTGGACAACGCCCCTTTTAACCATTCCTTTAGTGTTTTTAGGATCTTCTAACTGTTCACAGATGGCTACTTTATAACCTTTATTAACTAATTTTTCTAAATATGGTTTAACAGAATGAAAAGGAACTCCACACATAGGAATTCGTTCGTCTAAGCCGGCATTTTTACCAGTCAATGTTAATTCAAGTTCTCTTGAAGCAGTTATTCCATCTTCAAAAAAAAGTTCGTAAAAATCTCCAATTCGATAAAACAATAATTCTTCTTCATAATCTTTTTTAATATCTAAATATTGTTTCATCATTGGACTTAGATCATCATAATTTACTTCACTACGCTTCATACTACACCTCTTGTTAATCGTAAATTTATTATATCACAAATTAGGAAAATAACTAAAAAAACATTATTTTATTATGTCATCAGTAATAAAATAACTATTTTTATAAATATTCATATCTTTTTTTAAATTATGAATACCATAAATCATAACTTCTTTTTGCTTTTTTATAAAAAAATCTTCTAATTTTTCACTCATAATATTTTCTAATAAACATATAAAATCATAATTATCATAATTTTCTTCACTATTTAAAACATAATTTAAAACACCAAGTTTTTCATTTTTTTTATTTGAATACATTTTTTTAATAACAGAATTGAAAAAACTCATTATATAAACGTTTTTATTATTATATTTTTGGATTAGATTTTGAAATTTTTTTATATCAATGTTATTTTCTTTAATTTCAAGTAAAATTATTTTAGAAGTATTTAGTTTTAAAACATCTTCTAATGTTATTGTATTGTATTTTTGCTTTAATGTTTTATAATCAGTTAGTGAAATTATATCTAAATCAATCATTGGATTATGATTAACTATAAATATTTTATCTTTAGTTGTTCTAATATCACACTCAAAGCCAGCATAATTATCGTTTGCAATAGCTTCCTTAAAAGCTGAAATAGTATTTTCTTTCGAATCGTTTTTTAAACCTCTATGCGCTATTAATTTTTTCATACTAGATTATATGAAAAAAGATATTTATTTTAACATTTTTAAATATCTTTTTATAAATTTTTTCTGGTTCTTTTAAATTCTGAAGCAAAAGGCTCAGTCTTTTTTAATGTTTGTAAGCCATTATAAATTCTTAATTTAACGGCGTCAAATGTTAAGCCTAAATCACTAGCAATTTTAGTAGTGTTTTCTTCATTTATGATAGAAGCTATTACTGCTTGCTTTTCTTTTTTCCCTAATTTAGCTTTTTTTAACCAATAAACTATATCTAAACATTCATTTATTTTTTCTAATTTGACACATTCTATTTCGTAAGAGTCTGATAAAGCCAAAAAATCGCTAGTTAATACTTGTTTTAATTTTCTTAAATATTGATAATCTTCAAAACTTAAGTCAAAATATTCTAAAATTTCAGAGGAATTTAATGAATAAATATCATTTAAAAGAAACTTATTAATTCTAATAAATTTTAAATCTTTTTTATTTAAACCTAAAAGAATACCTAATCTTTGAAAGAATTCTTGATAAAATGAATTGATGTTAGTTCTTTTTTTGGCTTTCATTTCTAAAATACAAAGTTCAACTTCTTGAAGTAAATCTTCTTCTTCCATTTTGATTTTATAATTATGCAAAATGCTTTTAGCTATTAAAATATATTTTTCTTTCATACTTACACCTTTTAGTAAGATTTTAAAGAACTAAGATATAATTGTCAACTTTTTTAACGTTGATCACTAATAGTTGCATTGCTATTACTTGCTGATAAAGCTGTTAATGGATCATATGGAGCACCAGAAGTTGTTCCAGAAAGTAAGGCAATATCTACGGCATTTTCAGGTATACCCCATGAATTACCAGAAAAGACAAATATTGCTCCATCAACTACAAATCCTCTTGTATTATAGGTAACGTTATTCATAATTGTACCAGTTGAATTAGGATTTAAATATGCAGGTTGACGAAGAGAATAAAAAATATTTTCTTTTACCAATAAATTTGTGGCACTTCCTTGGGTTACAAATCCTCGGTTTACTACCCAATTTGATGAATCGCCTGCTTGAGGTGGTCCATAAATTTCACAATTAATTATTTGATCATTTGTCCCGGCAACTTGAATAAATTCGACTGGATAAGGGATATTACTAGTTATATTTAAACCATCAATAGTAACGTCATTTCCTGTTATTAAAAAAGGAATAATTGAATTTTCTAAGACAATATTGGCACCTCTAGTTCCTTTTAAGGTTATTCCGGATGTATTCAAAACTAATTGATTATTTAAGGGATAAGTCCCTGGTAAAACATTAATTATTCCATTAGGTTCTACAACATTTAGAGCCTCTTCAATTGTTTGATATGGAGAAATTTGACTTCCATCTCCTCCTGGGGCGGCCGATGATTCTACATATAAATTATATGGATTTGGCTCGACACTGCCAGTAGCTCCTTGAGGTCCAGTAGGTCCCGTTGGACCCGTTGCTCCATCACTACCTCTTATACCTGTTGGTCCCGTTGGTCCAGTAGCACCTGGGATACCATCAGATCCTTTTGGGCCCGTAGGTCCAGTTGGTCCTGTTGCACCTTTAGTATTTGGAATCGGATAAACATAGACATAAGATGGACAGATATTTTTCTTATTATCATTTTTATTACAATACATTACTATCCTCCATTTTTTCCATATATTATATGAAATTTAGAGGCCCTTAATTACTTTATGCTTTTTTTAACTTTTTTCTTTTTTTAAAACCAATAACTAAAATTTTAAACAAAATTAAAATTATTAATAGACACCCTAGAGCAACATAATATTTTAAATAAGGAATTTCTTTTACTTCACTAACATTATTTGTTAAAAGGCTTTCATTAAATACTGGTGTTGTTTCTTCTTTTTCTAAATAAAAAGTATAAGATTCTTCTAAACCATTGCTATTTGTAACTAAAAGAGTGGCAACATTTTCACCATTTTGAACATATTCATTATTTAAAAAACTAACTTTTGCATCTTTATCTTTTAATTCATAATTTAATTTTAAAGAAGTTTCATTTTCGTTTAAAACAACTGAGTAAACATTGTTTGCACTTTCAAATTTTCTGGATAAAGTTCCATTTAAAACTTCTAAATTTTGAATAGAATCCGCAGAAACATACAAGACGCCAATAAAGAAAAAACAAAGAAAAAAGAATATTTTTTTCATATCATCACCTAGATCATTTTAAGTAATATTTCATTCATTACGTATAGTTTGTCCCGTGATATAAAAATATATTCTTTTTTTTCTTCTAAATCACCATTTTTTAAAAGCGGTTTAATTGGATAAGCATCTTCCATTTTTATATGATATTTTTTTTCAAATTCTACTCTATTAATTCCGGCAATTTTTCTAAAACCAAGCATTAGTTCATTATCCATTATATCTTTTTTAGTTAAAAGTTCTTCATTAGCCCGATAATCACCTTTTAAATATTTATTTAAATTTTTTGTATTACTATATCTTATTTGATCTAAGTAACCTGAAGCTGACAATCCAAAGCCATAATATTCTTCATTATTCCAGTATGTTAAATTATGAATCGATTCTTTATTATTTTTAGCAAAATTGCTAATTTCATAATGTTTAAAGCCTTTTTTTGATAATTCTTTACAAATATAAAAATACATTTTCGCATCTAATTCTTCAGAAATAGATGAAGTCCCTTTTAACCATAATAATGTATTAGGCAAAATCATTAAACTATAGGTACTTATATGATCAGGATTTAGTTTTAAAAAAAGTTTTAGGTCTTCTTTTAGCATTTTTAAAGTTTGTCCTTTGACAGCATATATTAAATCTAAATTAACATTTTTAAAGCCAAAACTTCTAATTAAGGCCATTTTTTCTTTAGCTTCTTGAAATGTATGATTTCTACCTAAAACATTTAATATTTCTTTTTGAAAGCTTTGAATGCCAATACTTAATCTATTAACTTTATTTTGTTTTAAAACAGTTAGTAATTCCTCATTAATATCATTTAAATTGCATTCAAAAGTAAATTCGAAGTTTGAAGTTGTTTTGAATGTTTTAATAATATTCATTAAATATTTAATTTCATTTATATTTAAACTAGAAGGAGTTCCGCCACCAATATAGATACTTTTGATTTCATCACCATCATACAAATCTTCTATTTCTTCTTTTAATTTTATTAAATACTTAGAGCTCCATCTTTCATAATAAAACATTTTGCAAAAATCACAGTATGAACAAATTGTTTTACAAAAAGGAATGTGAATATATACTGCTCTCATTTCTCACCTATTTTTCTTATTAGGTTCAGAATAAGACTTAGATTCTATAACATTAGCTTCATCTAAATTATCATTTATTGAATCATCAATTGACTTTTCAAAATATATTGATCTATTTGATGAATAAGTAAGTTTATTTCGATCACGATTATTTTCTGTTCTTTCACATCGTTTTTCTATTATCATTTTCATGGTTGTTTTGCCAAAAAGTAAATATCCTAATTTTTCTTCATCTTTTCCTCTTAAAACTTCAGAAACAAAAGAAGGGCTAACACCACAAACTTTTGAAATATATTGATCAGTTGCTGTAAAGTTTGATTCTAATAAAATTTCTATTATTCTTCTAGCATTTTGTTTTCTATAAAATTTCTTAACGATGGAAGCTTTAGAAATTTTGGTAATATTTACTCCAGAAGTAACTAAGCCATTAAATTTTTTAAATAATTCACTTTCGCTTTTTTTCATATTTTTGCTATTATTTAAAATTAACTGGCAATAGAAATCCGGATTATAAATTGAACTAGATTTCTTATTATATAAATCTAAAGCATTTAAAATAAAACTTTCTGTAGTATTAAATAACGCGGCTATTTCAATAAAAGTCATTCCTTTTGAAGATAGATTTACAATATCTTCTAAAAAGTCTTTATCTATGAAATTTTTCATATAATTTCTTTCAAAGATAATTTTATTGTATAAAGCTAAATTATAAAATTCTGCTGAAGGCTTTTTTAATTCATTTATCCATTTATTTACTAAGCTTTTATCTAAAGACAGAATATCTGCTATTTCTTGATCTGTTTTATGCTCATTTGCCGCTAAATAATATACTTTTTCTTTTAAAGTCTCCATTACTTTTCATCTCCACTCAAAATACTTAAAAATGCTTCTTGAGGCACTTCTACATTGCCAACCATTTTCATTCTTTTTTTACCTTCTTTTTGTTTTTCTAATAATTTTCTTTTTCTTGTTATATCGCCGCCATAACATTTAGCTAAAACATTTTTATGCATAGCTGAAATAGTTTCCCTAGCGATTACTTTAGATCCTATGCTTGCTTGGATTGGTATTTGAAATAATTGTCTTGGAATTACTTCTTTTAATTTATTAACTATTGCTTTTCCTCTTTGATACGCAAAATCTTTATGAACAATGATTGATAAAGCATCTACTATTTCACCATTTAATAAAATATTCATTTTTACTAAACTACTAACTTTATAGCCACATATTTCATAATCAAAAGATGCATAGCCTTTTGTATAACTTTTTAGTTTATCAAAAAAATCGTAAACAACTTCGGATAAAGGAATTTCATAATGAATATTTACTCTTGTTTCATCAATATATTCTAAGGATTTGTAAATTCCTCTTTTATTTTGACAAAGTTCCATTATTGAACCAATATAATCACTTGGAACAATGATATTAGTATAAATAAATGGTTCTTCTATTTCTTTTATTTTTACTGCTTCAGGCATCTTATTTGGACTATCAACTTCTATTTTTTCACCATTTGTTAAAGTTACATGATAAACAACACTAGGACTTGTTGTAATAACTGGTATGCTAAATTCTCTATCTATTCTAGTTGTTATGATGTCCATATGTAAAAGGCCTAAAAAACCAACTCGAAAACCAAAGCCTAAGGCATCGCTAGTTTCTGGTTCAATTGTTAGGGCTGCATCATTTAATTTTAGTTTTAAAAAGGCTTCTTTTAAAGCTCCATATTTATTTGGTTCGACTGGGAATATTCCAGAATAGACCATTGGTTTCATTGGTTTATAGCCGTGAATTGGTTCGCTTGCTTTGTTATTTACAAGAGTAATTGTATCTCCGACATGAACTGATGAAATATCTTTTATAGCGGCAACAACATAACCAACATCACCACAAACTAACTCTTTTAAATGTTTTTCTTTAGGGGTTCTAACACCTAACTCTGTTACTTCAAATGATGTGTTAGTTGCCATAAATAAGATTTCATCTTTTTCTTTCAAGGAACCGTCAACTACTTTTACTAATGCAACAACGCCTTTATATGGATCAAAATAAGAATCAAAAATTAATGCTCTTAAAGGCTTATTGTTATTGATTTTAGGAGCAGGAACTTCTTTTATAATTGTTTCTATTAAATCTTTAACACCCTCACCTGTTTTACCACTACAAAGGATGATTTCTTCTTCTTTAAATCCTAAAACTTTTTTTAACTCTTCTTTAACTTTAGGGATATTTGCATTAGGTAAGTCTATTTTATTAATAACGGGAATTATTTTTAAATCAGCATTCATTGCCAAATATAAATTGGCAAGAGTTTGAGCTTCAATTCCTTGAGTAGCATCGACAACTAAAATTGCTCCTTCACAAGCTGCTAAACTACGGCTAACTTCATATGAAAAATCGACATGACCTGGAGTGTCAATTAAATTTAAAATATATTCTTCATCATTTAAATGATAATTTAATGAAACAGCATTTAATTTAATTGTTATGCCTCTTTCTCTTTCTAGATCCATACTATCTAGTACTTGGTCAACCATCTCTCTTTTAGATATTGCCCCTGTGATTTCTAAAATACGATCTGCTAAGGTACTTTTACCATGATCTATGTGAGCAATAATGGAAAAATTTCTAATGTTTTCTTGTTTAATTTGTTTAGAATTCATGTAAATTCACCTAAGTATTATTATACAAAATAAAAAAGATGAAGTAAACTAAAAATCATCTTTCGTTTTTTAAGTAAATAAAGCTTTGAAAACATTAATCATGCCATCAATTCCTTTACTCATTACGGTTTCAATTGCACTAGAAAACATTACGCCAGCTTTAGTTGTTTGGTTAGAATAATCTTGTTTAATATCGGTAACATAATCTTTTATATCCACATCTAAACCGTTTCTTATATCTTCTTCAAATTGTTTCATTTTTTCATCGGTTATAGTTGTTTTTTCACTTAATTTGGCTTCATAATAGCCAGTTGAAATAGCTATCGTTAATGAAATATAGACAACAAACAAAATGCCAAGTGCTTTTAAAATCCAAGAGCCTTTGGCCTTTTTTTTCTCCATTAAGAGTTGATCACCTCTTTTAAAGCAAGTGATAATACATTGATTGTATTATTTACTTCACTTATTTTATTATATTGTCCTCCTAGTTCAATTAGAATAGTATTTGCAGAAAAATCTTGATTGTAAATTCCATTAACACCATTGCCACCTTTTTTCATAATTCCTCTTGATATATTGGGTACTTTTTGATTTAAAACTTGAGATAATTTTTCAGCTAAATTTAAATTTTCTAAATATCCTTCATGATCAACACCAATAACAAATAAAATTTTGGCATAGGTTTTACCATTATATTCTAAAATTGAGCTTTCATACGGTATAGCATCTCGATGAATGTCAATAAAGTATTTTAAAGTTGAAAATTTATTTAATGCATCATTTAATAAAAGTTTGCTTGCTTGGTAACTTGATGCATAATTCCAATTATTGATTTTTAAAACTTCACTTATTTTGTTAGTTTCAACCATCGTATTAATTCCTTCATTATTTAATGTTTCTCGTAGACGATATGCCGCTAACATAACTGTTGGAACAAGATCGTGTTCTGATAAAACATCGCCATTATATTCCTCACCTTGATGAGTATTATATAAATAAATAACAGGGCTACTCGCATTTTCACTAGGGTTAGGATCAGGAGTATATTCGGCTTTAGATTCTTCTCCATTATAAATTTCATCTTGATATTCTTGCTTGCCAATTGTGTAATCTAATAAAAAATCAAAAACATCAGTTTCTACTTCACTGCTATCCGTTAGAAGATTACTTTTTAATAAAAAATCAATTATTTTATTTTGCGTTAAAAAAGAAGAAAAAAACGACAAACAAGTAGCAAAAGAAATAACTATTAAACTAATTATTAAAAAAAATTTTAATCTAAACTTAGTCTTTTTTTGACTGATAAATCTTTTGCGCATATAATATCACCTAGTGTCATTATATATAAATTAAGACAAAAAAAATGTCGTTTTAAGACATTATTATTTTATTAATTGATTTAGAGATTATTTTAGTTACAATATCTAAATCTTCTTCTAAATTAAATTTTTCTAAATATGTTTTGTGATGTTTTAAAAGAGTTGGAAAGCCAATGGCTAAAACTGGAATATTAAATGTAGATTTCGAAATTGTTTTATTACTTCTTATTTGATCAGCAAAGACCATACCACAGTCATTTAGTTCAATTGTTCGATTCAAAAATTTACTCTGATTTGTTACAAAACTATCTAATAAAACTATTACATCTGGTTTTAAATCTTTGACAACCATTTCAATTAATCTAAATGATGATATGCCTGTTTTGTTAGTTGTTTCAGGACTAAATAAGGCCACTTTTGGGATGGTTAAAAAATCATTATATTGATTAGTGGCAATTAAGCTATTTAATACTTTTGGTCCAAAAGAATCTCCTAGTATTGAAGAATTACCTAGACCAATAAAAAGTATCGTTCCACCTTTATGATATTTTGTTAAAAAGGTTTTAAATGTTTTTTGAAAAATTCTTTCTAAAACATTTTGATTTTCATATAATACTTGATCATCAAAAGAAATAGTAAAAAAATCTCCTTGTCTATTATGATATATTTTAGCGTCATTTTCATTTAAAGCATAATGTTTAATTAATACATTTTTTTCACGTTTTTGATTAACTAAATGGTCTTTTTCTAAAGATACCCCTGCATCTAATAAAAGATTTTGCTTCATAATAATCACCTTTTACTATTATGAAACAAATTTTTAAAATCATGCTATTTAATAAAAAAATCTCCTTGATATTTTCTTATATAATCTTGTTTCATTTGGTTTAAAAAATGACGATTGTGAAAAATACGATGATGATTTTTAATAACAACTCGGTCCACTCCATAATCATCCACTATTCTGAAAACTCGTTTTTTTAATGCTTCATATTCTTCTAAGTCTAAATCATTTATTAACTCTATATAAAGAGTTTCATTTAAGTAATATAATTCCATACTATTCACCCATTTATAATTTAACAAAACATCAAAAAAAAAGATATCATTTCGACAAAATATATCTTTTTTTATTATTAGTTTAATTTTTCTTTAACTTTTTTACTAACTAATGACATGTCTGCTACAGTGCCAATTTTTGCAGTTAATATTTTCATTATTTTACCCATGTCTTTTATACTTGTAGGTTTTTCATTAGCAAACACTTCATTAATTGCTTCATCTATTTTTTCTTCACTTAGTTCTTCTGGTAAATATTTTTGTAAAATATTAATTTCATTTTCTAAATTTTGAATTTCGTTTTCTTTGTTAAATTTTTGATATTCAGCAATAGAATCTTTTCTTTGTTTAACATTTCTTTTAATGACACTGATTACTTCTTGGTCAGATAAATCTTTTTTTAAGGAAATGCTTTCTAGTTGAAGGGCACTTTTTAACATTCTCAAAACTGATAAAGTAAATTTGTCACCACTTTTCATGGCATTTTTTAAATCGTTATTAATTTGTTCTAACATAATATTCATCTCCTAAAATTATTATAACGTTAATGAATTAAAATTTAAACTATTTTTTTAAAATTAATTTCATAACGTTGTCCAATTGCTTTTCCGTTTCCATCTGAGTTCCGTTATTATTGATAATATACGGATTATACAAATCTATTTCTTTTTCAGTAAAATCTTTGGAATCGGCAAGAAAACGCCGACAATATTCTTCATAATTTGGTTTGGCTTGTTTTCTTTCTCTAGCTAAAGCTCTTTCTAATCTAATATCATCATCAACTTGAAAATAAATTGGAATTATAACTGATTCTCCATAAAAATTTATATATTTTTTGTAAGCTTCCCAAGTATTTGAAACTAAATAGTTTTTAGATATATCTATATTTTCACTATTGGTTGCATATGACCAAATACCATTTATTGTCTGATAGTTTCTTCTTTCAACTAGTTTTCCTTCTTTTTCTAATAAATCCATTTTTTCTTGACTAATAAAATAATAAGTTTTTTTATCTATTTCACCAACTCGCATAGGTCTTGTTGTTGAAAGAATTATAGGGTTTAAAGAATATTTTAAGATGGTTTTATAAAAGTAAGTATCTTTTCCTGAACTACTCGGTCCGATAAACATTGCTATCATAAAGTTCACTTCCTTAAATATAAAAAGAATACATGGTTAGTATTCTTAGTAATTACGATGTTTTCTAGCGTTTCTAATGTTTTTCTTTTTTTCTTCTCTTCTTTTTACGCCAGGTTTTTCATAATGTTTTCTTTTCTTTAGTTCTGAAGGGACACCACTTTTGGCAACAACTACTTTGAATCGTCTTAACGCCTTATCAATATCGCCATCTTTGACAACAACTTTATTTGAATTCATCTATACTTCCCCTCCCTTCGTCATCTACAACTGATTATATCACTATAAAACTAAGTAACGCAAGAAAAATTGTTCAAAAAGGCAAAAAAAAGCCGAATTAAACGGCCATTAACTCTGTTTCTTTTTGCTTTTGTTTCTCATCAACAATTTTATTGTATTTAGTAATTAAATCTTGAACTTCTTCTAAGCTGCTTTTTTCTTCGTCTTCTGATAATTCCATTTTTTTAATTTCGTTATTTGCATCTTGACGAACATTTCTTAGAGCAATTTTAGCTTCTTCGCACACAGCTTTAGATTGTTTAACATATTCTTTTCTTCTATCTTCGGTAAGCTCTGGGATTGTTAAAATGATCATTTCACCATTATTAACTGGTGTAATTCCTATATTAGCTTCATTTATAGCCCTTTCAATATCTTTTAAAACGCCACGATCAAATGGTTTGATGAATAATTGTCTTGCTTCTGGTACGGTAATATTAGCAAGAGATTGAATAGGTGTTGGAGTGCCGTAATATAAAACCATTATGCCATTTAACATGCCAGGATTAGCACGTCCTGCTCGAATAGTTAATAATCTTTCATCTAAATTTTCTAAAACTTTTTGCATTCTTTTTTCTGTATCCATAATTTCCTTCTTTCTATATTTTATTTGCCTCTAAGTTATTTCTTAGGACAAATTCTTCTACTTCATTTCTTTTTTTGCTGCCAACTAACTCGTCTACTAAAACTCCATCTTTAAAAGTCATCACGTAAGGTGTATATTGAAGATTTTTGTTTAATCTTTCATCTAAACTCATAAATTTAACAAAATTTTCATTATCACGATCATATAGACTTCTGTTAATATAATAAGCTTTTATTTCATATTTTGCAAACATTTCTTTTAAAATTGGAATATACAAAGTACAAGTGTGGCATGAATTTCTTGATGAAATTAATGTAAAACTTTCTTTATTTTCAACTTTATTTAAAACTTCTTCAATAGATAATTCATCTAAAAAATCTATTATATAATCTGCAGGCATATCACTACCAAAGACTTTATTATTATCATTTGGCACTTGATCAATAAAATGAATGACAATTCGATCTCCACACATTAATAAAATTAAAGCGAGTACAACACAAATGGCATACAAATTTTGTTTCTTTTTTTCATCTAAATTAATCTTTAATAAATGACTATTTTTATTTGTTTTCATTTGAGTCCTCGATAAATTTTTGAAAATAAACACCAAGTGTTACTTTTTTTTCATTTTCTTTTTCTTTAGTCCAATAATCAGCTACTGTAATATCACCATGACTAATACTTGTTTCATCATCGTAGAAAATTATTTCACCATTCTTTACAAAAATAACAGTTGGCGCGTAAATATTTTTAGTGCCATTATCTAATACTGGTAAAAATGAAGATAATTTATTAACTATATTTTCATAATAAGAATTATTGGCATTGCGATCATTTTTAAAATTATAATAATATATTTCTTTAATTCCATAATATTTAGCTACTTCGTTTAAAATCTCAGCATAAGGTCTACTCCATTCATTTTCTGGAAAACCAAAAAAGATAACTGCAGTGCCTGTATTAATTGTTTCTAATATTTCTTTACCAGTTTTATAATCAAAAATGTTATCACTAGTTATACCAAATTCTTTTGTAAAGCTTTCCTGATCTGTCATTTTTTTAATCGGTGCATTATAGTCTTTTGTTCCTAAATAGATAAATGCTCCTACTAAAAACACAAAACTCAAAATGTAAAAAACTTTCTGCCATAAAGGCATAGGTGCTTTTTTAACTTTCATCAAAAATCACTCCCATTTAAATTATAGCAACTATTTTATTAGAAAAAAAGACACTTAACAAAAAAAGTGTCTAAAGATTGTTAAAATGTAAAATTTTATTCTTCATACGTACATTTTTTTACTTTATTTTCATATGTAATTAAAATTCTTTTTGAAGTTGAAATCATTTGATTAGTTTGGGGATCTTTTAAATCGTTGTCTTCAATTAAGCCTTCTTTTAAAATGTCATCAACTAATACGGTACATGATCCGCTACTTTGACAACTTTGCTTTAAAGTTTTATTCATATTTAAATCAATGTAAGTACATGCTGCATTTTCTAATGTTTTTTTAAAATTTTCATATTGCTCATCTTGTTCTTTTGTATAAGTAGCAGATAAATTACTAACAATAACAGTTCCAATTAAGGCAATTAAACCAATAGTTATAATTATTTCTATTAATGTAAAACCTTTTTTCATATTTTCTTTTCCTTTCTAATCTTAATTGCTTTTTTGCGTTTAATAAAATGAAATATTAAATAAAAGATAAAACTAAAGATAACTAATAAATAAAAACTAATTCCTCTTAATAAAATCATTCCAGAAGTGGCTAATGTTTTACCATATATTAATTGATTAGCTTCTAATAGTAATCCTTCACTTACCCCTACACCACCTGGAAATGGCATGAAATCAGCTCCTAATGTTATACAAATTTGAAAAGCCATTACTAAAGACAAACTATTTTCATTTAAGCCAAAAGATCGATATATGACATAACTAATTGCCAAAATGCTAATTCGTTGGCATAGCAAAATTAAATAGGCTTCTAAAAGAATCAACGGGTGTTTTCTAGTAAATTTAGCACATTCTTGATATTCTTTTAAAGATTCATTTAATTTAGCTTCTTTTTCAGCGATATTTTTAAAATGTAATTTTTTCATTAATTTAATCACTAATTTAACTATTTTATACATGATATTTTTGGAATAAATTAAAATAACAAAACAAATCATTAATAAAATTGTTGTAACAAATCCTAAAATTACTAACCAATTAAATAGTGTGTTAAATGAAAAAAGTTGATCATAAAACAGAATAAAACCAAGGATTGCCAAGGTAATTAAAGCTAATTTATATATTAGCGTATTTAATAAAATAACTACACTGTTAACTCGGTACGGAATATCATCATGACTCATTTCCATCATTTGCATAGGTTGGCCTCCCATGCTACTAGGAGTTATGGCTGAATAATAAACTTCTGTAAAAACGTAACCAAACGCTTGATAAAAATTAATTTTATATCCCAAATGTTTTAACATTCTTTTTAAATACAAAGCATGAAAAAAAGCATACGATGCTAATAGGCCAAAAGCTAGTAAAATAATTTCTGGACTACAGTGAACTAAAGAATTTAAAAATTCATTAAAAGAATAATCTTTTAAAATAAAATAATAAGTTCCAATAATAAGTAAGACAAATAAAAGAGCTGATAATGCATATTTTTTTTTGTTTTTCATATATTCACCTACCTTGTTAATTGTATCATACCAAAATAAAAAAAGCCACGAATATAAACCAAAATAATATTACAATAATATTACAAATTTATCACAAAGTAAATTATCAAAAAACTAACAGCCACCTGTTACTGTTAGTTTTTTGTTTTTGGACAATTTTTTATTAAACACTAAAATTCTACTTTCATAATTTCCTACTTGTTTTTTATTTTTTAAAGTCAATTATTAAATCTTAATAAATAACCATCTGGATCTTGTACTAAAAATTCGATATCTTCATAAATTATCTCATTTACTTTATATTTATTAATCATTAATTCTTTAAAAAAAGAAATATTTTTGCTTTTTAAATTTTCATAATATTTTTTGACATTAGAGACTGTCATGCTAATATTTATTCCTCTTCCAAAAGGATACTCTAAAATGCCGGTATTCCAATTATCATTAATTTCTTCAATCATTAGTTGATTTCCTTTCATTTCTAAAAAGCAAAATTTATCATCTTTTCTTTCATACATAATTTTAAATCCTAATTTTAAATAAAATTCTTTGCTTTTTTCAATATCAGTAACACTTAATTCTGGGATAAGTTTATTAAATTTCATACTCATAAATCCTTTCTAAAAAAGCTAACAGTTAAAACTGCTAGCTTAAATTATTTTAATTTGGCTAATTTTTCTTTTTCTAAAGCTAATTTTTCTTTTTCTTGTTCAACTAAACTTGCTGGAGCTTTGTTAATAAAGTTTTCGTTTGCTAGTAAATTTTCTCTTTTTAAAATACTTTTTTCCAAAAATTCAATTTCTTTTTTGATATTTTCTATATCTAAAGTTGTTTCTTGTTCATTAAATAAAGTAACAGAATAATTTTTATATTCAATTAAAAATTTTGGATAATTTATTTCTTTTTCAATAATAAGGTCGTTCCATTTAAGCATTTTTTTAATTAATTCGTAATCTGTATTATTATTTAAAAGAATTTTATAATCTTTACCTATTTTAAGTTCAGCTTTTTTATTTCTAAATATTTTTACAAATTCAATTAAATCATCTATTTCTTTTTCTTCTTCATTGTAAATATATTCTTTTTGATATTTTGGATAATCGCTTAAAGCAATAAATCCTTCTGTTAAAGGCATTTTGCTATAAATTTCTTCTGTAACAAATGGCATAAATGGATGAAGCATTTTTAAAATATTTTTTAAAACATAATATAATGTTGCCTTTGTGCTTGGTTGTTCCATATTAAATTTAGACATTTCAATGTAAGAATCACAAAAATCTTCCCAAATAAAATTATATAAAACACTGTTTACATTTTGAAATTCATATTTATCCATATATTTAGTAACATCTTTAATCGTTTTTTCTAATTTTGTTAAAATCCATTTATCAATGTTTGTTAAATTATTTAAAGATGTATCTTCGATATTTTCAATGTTCATTAAAACAAAACGTGATGCATTCCAAATTTTGTTAATAAAATTCCAAGAAGAACGTACTTTTTCTTCATCATAACGTAAATCTGTTCCTGATGAAGTTTGGGTTGTTAAATAATATCTTAAGGCATCGGCACCATATTCTTTAATGACGTCCATTGGATCAACGCCATTACCTAAAGATTTACTCATTTTACGACCAATTTTGTCTCTAATTAAACCATGAATATAACAATACTCAAATGGTCTTTTACCCGTAAAATGAAGTCCTTGAAAAGTCATTCTGTTAACCCAAAAAGGAATTATATCATAACCTGTTACCAAAACATTAGTTGGATAATATTTTTGATAGTCTTCGGTAATATTTGGCCAACCTAAAGTACTAAATGGCCATAAAGCACTGGAAAACCAAGTATCTAATACGTCTTTATCTTGAGTCCAACCTTCTTCTTTAGGTGCTTCCATGCCAACATATATTTCATCACCTTTATACCAAGCTGGTATTTGATGGCCCCACCAAAGTTGTCTGGAAATACACCAGTCATACGTAATTTCCATCCAGTGATTCATTATTTTTTCATAACGAGCTGGTAAAAATTTAACTTTAGTTTCCTTATTTTTTTGATTTTCTAAAACTTTATCAGCTAAAGGACGCATTTTAACAAACCATTGTTTAGATAAGTAAGGTTCTACCATTGCATCAGTCCGTTCAGAATGGCCCACACTATGAATAATTTTTTCGACTTTTAATAAGTAGCCTTTTTCTTCTAATTCTTTTACTAATTTTTCTCTGGCTACAAAACGGTCCATTCCTTGATAATGAAGAGCATTTTCATTCATTGTTCCATCTGGATTTATGACTACTATTTTTTCTAAATTATGCCTTAGACCAACTTCATAATCGTTCGGGTCATGGCAAGGGGTAATTTTTACTACACCAGTTCCCTTTTCAGGATCAGCATGCATATCAGCAACAATTGGAATTTCTCGGTTAACAATTGGTAATATGGCTTTTTTACCTATGAATTTTTGATACCTTTCATCATCTGGATTAACTGCTAATGCTGTATCACCAAACATTGTTTCAGGTCTAGTCGTAGCTACATCTAAAAATTCATCACTATCAACAATTGGATATTTTATATGATAAAAAGCTCCTTCAACATCTTTATAAATAACTTCTTCATTAGATAAAGCTGTTTTGGCTTCAGAATCCCAGTTAATCATTCTTTCACCGCGATAAATTAATCCTTCGTTATAAAGTTTTACGAATACAGTTCGAACCGCTTTACTTAATCCTTCATCTAATGTAAAACGTTCTCTGGAATAATCTAAGCTAAGTCCTAATTTAGCCCATTGATTATGAATATTTTCGGCATATTCTTTTTTCCAATCCCAAGCAACTTTTAGCCAATCTTCTCTTTTCATCGTTCTTGGCTCAATACCCATTTCTTTTAATTTTTTATCAACCTTAGCTTGAGTGGCGATACCAGCATGATCCATTCCAGGTATCCATAAAGTATCATACCCTTGCATTCTTTTATAACGAATCATTATATCTTGTAAAGAAACATCCCAAGCGTGACCTAAATGTAATTTTCCAGTGACGTTTGGTGGTGGGATAACGATACAAAAAGGTTTACCATCTTTTTTACCTGCTTTAAATATTTCTTTTTCTTTCCAAATTTCATATTTATCTTTTTCAACTTCTAAATGATTATATTTTTTTTCTAACATATTCTAACCTCTATTTCTAACCATTCTTTCATCTATTTTTGATAACATCTCGTCATAATTAGCTTTTTGATCTTCATTATCAATTTCTTCATATGTCCCATCTTCTTTTTCTAAGTATACTCTATAACGCATTTTTTCTTCATAAGGCATCAACATACCTAGTGATCCTTTTTGGTAATCATGGGTTGCTTTAGGAACAAAAATTGTACATTCGGAATTTCTTTTAAATTCAAATATTATTACAGCTTTATGTAAATTAGGGACATTGTTGCTAATCCTACATAATATTTCATTATGTTGCTCGTATCTATTTTCAAGAGAAAGCCACCTAGCCCACTCGATAATAGTTTCATCTTCATAAATTAAAATAACTTTTTTTTCGTTTATATCCATACAGTTCTTCCTTTCTAAATTAAAAAGGATGATACCAAAGAAGTCTATATTAGACGGTACCATCCTTAATTTTACTTTGTTTGATATAGCAGAATTCTGCATTTAAACTCCCTTGCAACCTTCTAAAAGCAATTTTATTTGTTTTCACCAACCACAAACTCTCTATAAAAAATTAACTTTTATACTCCTCAAGTTCATAATTTAAACATGATATAATTATATAGCCTATCAAATAAATTTGCAAGTAAAACAAATTTAGAGTATTAATAATCTAAAAGTGATTTATTTAAGAAATAGTTTCTACAACTTGATCATTAATAGATATTACGACATTATTATTCGTATCAACATCAGTTAAAATTTCATCATTAGCAGTTATATCATAAGTTTCACTGGCAATTTTTTTATTAGCTAAATCATATAAATAAAATGTATTATCTACAGTTGTACAGCTTAAATATTTGTCTATAAAAGATAAATTAGCAAAATCATCTGTTAAAATAGCTTCATTGTTATAATTTATAAGATGATATATTTCTTGGTTGTTTTTAGTAATTATATACGTTCCTGTATAATCAATTATTGTATCAGCAATATCTACTGTTAATGTAGCGCCATTTTTGTCAGTTAAATTCCAATTACCATTTTTTAAAGTAATAAAGTAATCAGTTGCTAATTTGCCCTCGCTATTGACTTCATTTTTTAAACCAATAAAATCATATTCAAATGGTAAAACTATTTCAATAGTATCGGCTAACTTAATAACGCCATATTTTTGAGCACTATTTTTAACTATTAGCATATTATCGGCTAAACCAACGCCATAATCTTTAGCACTTACATAAGCAGCCATTTTATATGATGTATTATTGACTATATCATAAACAAAAGCTTCTTCACTGGTTTCATTATCATTTAAAATAGCATATCTATTATCGATAATTTTTATTCTTTCGTCCTCATTACTTTCGAAAGAATCTAAGCCATAATTGGAATCATCGACCGTATTTAATGCATAATTACAATTTTTAGTAGTACACTCATATATACCTAATAAACTACCATCTTCTTTGTAAAACCAAAGTTTATTATCAAAGAAAAATTCTTTTCCAACATTTTCTTTAACTGGACTTTCTACGGGACCAGAAAAGCGAAAATAAAGGCCTAAGCAGGCTAAAGGAACAAAAATAATTAATAAAATGATTATTAATATTAATGCACCTTTTTGTACTTTTTTATCCATTTTAATCACTTTCCTTTACTTTAGGAAAGCCCACTTTATCTGTATATGTGTTATTAGAATTACCTATTTCAACATAAACATTTTCTGAATCAAAAGTTACTCTAAAAGCTTTTGTTCCTTCACCATAATAATTAGTAATATTTAATGTCAAACCACTATCATTTTCTTCAGTGATAGTAACTTCTTTATTGTTATAATCATATACATGAACTTTATTATTTAAAACAGCCGCATAGTATTCATCATATAATTCAATATAATTATATGAATTACTTGAAACTTCTTTGTCATAAGTATGAACAAAATACATTCCATCTTTATAAGTCTTTAAGTATTTATGAGTGCTATCGACTTCTAAATAATCAACTATGCTACTATTTTTATCAGCAGTTATTTTTTCGCCTTCAGCATCGTATAAAGCATATCCATTATCGCTTTCGACAACATAGTATTTACCTAATTTTTTAATGCTTTTAAAATCAAAAGATAAAACAGGTACTACTTCACTAGAATTAATACTTGCAATACCAAATTTACCACTTGATTTAGACTTGGCAATAAACATTAATTGATTAGTATTTACAAAGCTTAAACTATTCATGCTTGTATAAGAAGATGTATCAACGCTTTCATAAGTAGCTAATTCTTTTTTATTGATTAAATCATATAGAACAATTTTATCACCATCGGATACAAAGACAAATTGTTTATTAATCAAAGGTATTGCACCAACATTTTTGCTTTGATCTTTTTCTTTATTGTTGCCAATTGTTTCAGCAAAAAATGAATCATTTGCTAATTTACAATTATTTAAGGTAGAAGAATTACTATCAACTTCATTATGATTAGTACAAGGATAGCTACCAATTAAAGTTTCTTTCTTTTCATCAGCGTAAAAATATAAATTTCCTTTAAAATAACTCATAAATGCTAATTTGCTTGATAATTTTCCTTCAGATAGATTGATTGAATAGTTTTCAAAATCATCACCATTATAAATATTAATATTTAGTATATTATTATTTAATTCATAATCATAAGCTTTTTCAGTTTTAACTAATTTATAATCTTCATAAGTTAATTTTGGATTATAATTTTGATTTTTTAAAGCTAAGCCTTCATAGCTCATTAAATTGCCTTCATAATCACTTACGAAAAGTTGATTATTAATAACATAAATTAATACATCACTTAAAAGTGTTACATAATCATAGTCTTTATTAGTTACTTGACTTGCGTTGTAATCATAAACGTTATAAGTTTTGGCAAGAACTTCTAAAACAACATGTTTATCATCAGCCGCAACGATAGGACTTGTAAATGCTTTAGTTAATATTTTATTATTTAAATCAGTCAAATAATAATTATTGTCTTTTCTAACAGAAATCAACTTTATTTCCTCTTGATTTGGTAAAATTCCTAAGGAATCATAATTATAAGGAATTACCGTTTCTAATTTATCATCACTAAATTTTTCTAAGCCATACAAACTTTCTTCATTTTTTAAAACAACATAATCAGCATATTCATCATAACTTTTAAGATCAAAAACAGTTTTTAAAGTTTTGTTTTCAATTAAATCATACAATTTAATACTTTTATCATTCTCATCTTTATGGTCTACAATAAAAACGAATCTTTCTTTGTAAATTTTGGCTGGAACAACTAATTTCTCGCCTTTTTCATCAACATTTATTGGTCCTAAGAAATTG
The DNA here is from genome assembly GCA_944364655.1 of uncultured Bacilli bacterium. GTDB lineage: Bacteria > Bacillota_I > Bacilli_A > RF39 > UBA660 > Ventrenecus. The sequence continues at coordinate 28,123 of CALVWG010000080.1, forward strand.
TCACTGTTATTAACATCCGCCATTTTGCAAAGATTTTCATCTTTATTTTCACATTCATAAGTTCCTAATTCTTTGTCGTTTTCAAAAAAAACAAGTTTACCATTTTCATATTTGTAATTATCCATCATTAAGATAACATCTGGTTCATTTTTTTCTAAAGTTTTATCTTTTTTTAATAAGAAAAATAAACCAACACTAATTAATATTAATAATAAAACTATCCCACTTATAATTAAGACCTTTTTTTTCTTAGTTAAAGAATTCCATTTATCTTTTAGATTTTTAAAAAAATTCTTTTTATTTTTTTTATTAGAAGAATCATCATCTTCAACTATTATGGTTTCATCTTCTTGATTTTCTTTTTGTAATTCTTCTTTAGTATTTACAACTGTTTTGAATATTAAATCCGAATCATTCATTTGATCATCAAATTCGTTTTGATATTCATTATATTCTTGTTCAATATTATTTAATGCTGCAATGGACAAATCTTTAAGAGTTCCAACTTCTTTAGTTGTTTCGAGCGTTTCTAGCTCATCCGTTTCATTAAACTCTTCTTTGTTCATTTTTTTCACTCTCCTACTCTAGTCCATTATACCAATATGTAGAAATTTTTACAACCCAAAAAAATTTAGTTTTTACACATATTTTAGAAAAAAAATGATATGATGTAATAAAGGAGATATAGATATGCAATTAAAGTTAAATAATCAGAAATTAAACGTTTTAAATGCTAATTCTTTTAAATTAAGACTATTTGGATTAATGGGTAAAAAAAATATTGATTATGGAGTCATTTTTCCAAATTGTAACGCCATACATACATTTTTTATGCAAGAAGAAATTGATGTAGTTGGTTTAAATGCGGATAATCAAGTTATTTATATTTATCGTAATGTACCTAAAAATAAAATAATTAAAATAAGTGGTAAAAATAAAAAAACTAGTATCTTAGAACTTCCTAAAAATACTAGTAAATCTTTAACTATTGGTTCGGTTTTAAAATTTGAAAATTAAAGTTTTATTGATTTAGTAATAAATCTTTTTTTCTTTAAAGATAAAACAAAGTAAACATATTTTAATAAAGCATTATCAATTCCTGGATCAATACCGTAATAAGCATAAAGATAATGAAAAAATTCAGTACTTAAGGTATCAAAACCATCTTCATCAATAACAAGTAATTTTGCTATATAATCATTACTTTTATATTTTATTTTTTTTAACCATTCTTTTTTAGTTAATTTATCAGCCATATTTACTCCTTAAATTCAAAAATATAGTCTAGTATCTGTACTTCGTCTCCTCTTTTAGCGCCAAGTCTTTCTAATTCTTCTTCAACACCCATTCCTTTTAATCGACGGCCAAATCTTAATACTGCTTCTTCTTCGTTAAAGCGAGTCATTTTAAATAGTTTTTCGATTTCATCGCCTTTTAATACCCATATACCATCTTCTTTTGTAATGGTATATGGTTTTTCATTTTTAAAGCGATAGATAATTGAACTTTCGTAATCTTCATCGTTATAAATATTTTCTTCTTTAATTTCATCCAATATATCACGAAGTCTAATTAGTAATGGCTCAATACCTTCTTTTGTTATGGCACTAATAGGATATATTTCTTTATCAGGATATTTCTTTTTAAAACGGCTTAAATTTTCAGCAAAACCTGCAACATCACTTTTGTTAGCTATAATTACTTCTTTTTTATTAGCAAGAGAATCGCTATATGAAACAATTTCTTTTCGAATAATTTCATAATCTAGAATTGGATCTCGTCCTTCCGTTCCAGCCATGTCAATTACATGAGCTAAAATACGGGTTCTAGAAGCATGTTTTAAAAATTTAATTCCTAAGCCAACGCCTTCGCTTGCGCCTTCGATCATTCCTGGCAAGTCTGCTAATACAAAACTTCTTTGATCTTTTAAAGTAACTACACCTAAGTTTGGACTTAAAGTTGTAAAGTGATAAGGAGCAATTTTAGGGTTGGCTGATGAAACGGACCCTAAAAAAGTACTTTTACCAACGCTTGGCATTCCAATAAGACCTACATCAGCTAAAACTTTTAATTCACATTTAATGTATCTAATTTCGCCAGGTTCACCTAATTCAGAGAATGTTGGTGCTGGTTTTTCTTGAGTAGCAAAAGCAGTATTTCCTCTTCCACCTCGACCACCATGGGCTACAACAACACTTTCTTTATCTTTTGTTAAATCTGCGATAACAAGTCCTGTATCATCATCATAAATAGTTGTTCCAGCAGGTACTTTAATAATAATATCTGGAGCGTTTTTTCCACGCATGTTTTTCCCTTTACCATTTTCGCCTTTACTAGCTTTCATAATTTTATGAAATTTTAAGTCTACTAAAGTTGTAAGGCCACTATCAACTACAAAAACAATGTCGCCACCTTTACCACCTGAACCGCCATCAGGTCCTCCCATAGGCACATATTTTTCACGACGAAAAGAAGTACAACCATCGCCGCCTTTACCTGCTACTAACTCCATTTTAACTTCATCTATAAACATGTGCATCACCTACTAGTTATTTTACCAAAAATTATGAAAAAAAACCAGATTATCTAAAAAAAGAAAGCATTTAGCTTTCGTTATATAAATCTTTAAATTTTTTGAATAACTTATCACAGCTATTTTGATCCATTTCTGGCGTCTTTATTAATGGATTTTTCAAACCTAATTTCTCATATTTAGCAAATCCTAAATGATGGAAAGGTAAAAATTCAATTTTTTCAATATTTTTAATCTTTTTTAAATAATTACTTAAAGACAAAATATATTCATCAGTATCAGTAATTCCTGGAACTATTACTTGTCTTATCCAAACAGGTTTATTGCTTTTATTTAAAAAAGTGATAAATTTTTCGACTTCAGTAATTTCTTGCCCGGTCATTTTTTTATAGCCTAAATTATTTGTGTGTTTAATATCTAAAATAACTAAATCAACTAAATTTAAAATTTCAGAATATTTACCTATACCAACACCGGCGGTATCTAGGGCAATATGAATGTTTTCTTTTTTTAATTTTTGACATACATCAAGTAAAAAATCAATTTGCAGTAATGGTTCTCCACCAGAAAAAGTAACACCACTATTGTTTCTTTTAAAATATGGTTTATTACGAATAATTTTTTTTACTAATTCATCACTTGTAATATTATTTTCCTTTTTTTGAAACATTTCTGGATTATGACAAAATAAACATCTTAAGCGACAGCCTGATAAGAAAACTACAGTTCTAATACCAGGGCCATCGACAAGACCAAATGTTTCAATTGAATCAACGCTTCCCATCATAGTTTCTCATGGAAAGTTCTTGCAATGACTTCCTCTTGTTGTTTACGAGTTAAACGATTAAAACGAACAGCATAACCTGAAACACGGATAGTAAGTAATGGATATTTATCAGGATGCTCCATCGCATCAATCAAGGTTTCCCTGCTTAATACATTTACATTCAAGTGATGGGCTCCTTGAATGAAGTATCCATCTAATAAGGAAACTAAATTTTCAATTTGTTCTTCTTTAGAGTGACCCAATGAAGAAGGAACAATACTAAAGGTATTTGAAATTCCATCACGGCAACAATTTGGATAATCAAGTTTTGCAACTGAATTTAAAGATGCTATTGCCCCACTTTCATCTCTTCCGTGCATTGGATTAGCACCAGGAGCAAAAGCAACTCCTTTTTTACGACCATCAGGAGTAGCGCCAGTTTTGCTGCCATAAACAACATTTGAAGTAATAGTTAAAACAGATAAGGTTGGAATGGCATCACGATAGCATTTATGTTTAGAAAGTTCAGCATAAAATTTTTCCAAAACTTCTTTAGCTAAATCATCTACTCGGCCATCATCATTGCCATATTTAGGAAAATTTCCTTCAATTTCAAAATCAATAGCAATACCTTCTTCATTCCGTATTGGTTTTACTTTAGCATATTTTATAGCAGACAAAGAATCAGCAACAACGGATAAGCCAGCAACCCCATAAGCCATTAAGCGTCTTACATAGGTATCATGTAGGGCCATTTGACCAGCTTCATAAGCATATTTATCATGCATATAATGAATAACATTCATGGCATCACTATAGATTGCGGCAATTTTCTCTAATATTTTAAAATATGCATCATGAACTTTTTGATAATCTAAAATTTCATCAGTCATTTTAGGAAAACCATCAATAACTAAATCGCCTTTTATTTCATCAACTCCACCATTGATTGAATAAAGTAGTGCTTTGGCTAGATTACAACGAGCACCAAAAAACTGCATATCTTTTCCTTCACGCATAGCTGAAACGCAACAAGCGATAGCATAATCATCCCCATAAATTGGCCGCATTACATCATCATTTTCATATTGAATAGAATCTGTTTCAATAGAAAGTTTTGCACAATATTTTTTAAAATTTTCAGGTAAATGTTCGCTCCACAAAACAGTCATATTAGGTTCTGGGGCGGGATCTAGATTAGTAAGCGTATGTAAAATACGGTAAGAAGTCTTTGTTACCATTGATTCACCAGTTTCACTAACGCCACCAATTGCACAAGTAACCCATGTAGGATCTCCTGAAAATAATTCGTCATAATCTGGAGTTCTTAGATGTCTTACTAAACGAAGCTTAATAACAAATTGATCGATTATTTCTTGAATTTCTTCTTCAGTAATTGTACCATTTTTTAAATCACGTTCAAAATAAATATCAAAAAAAGCATCAACACGTCCTAGACTCATGGCTGCTCCATTATTTTCTTTAACCGCCGCTAAATAGCCAAAATAAGTCCATTGTACAGCTTCACGGCTATTTTTTGCAGGTTTAGAAATATCAATACCATAAGTAAGAGCCATTTTTTTAATTTCTTCTAAAGCTCGATATTGCATTGAAACATCTTCTCTTAATTGAATTAGTTCATTAGTCATTGGACCAACTAAAACTTCATCCCAATCTTTTTTCTTTTGTTCCATTAAATAATCAATACCGTATAAAGCAATTCTTCTGTAGTCACCAATAATTCTACCACGACCATAGGCATCAGGTAGACCTGTTAAAAGACCAACATGTCTTGCTTTTCTAACACTTTCGGGATAGGCATCAAAAACACCTTGATTGTGTGTTTTACGAAATTCATTAAAATATTTATCAACCATTTCATTTAACTTATAACCATAAGCATCTAACTCTTGATAAACCATTCTAATGCCTCCATAGGGATTAACTGCTCTTTTTAAAGGCTTATCAGTTTGTAAACCAACAATGACATTATCATCATCACAAATGTAACCTGGAAAAAAAGCATTAATTCCAGACATATGGTCGACATCAATATCTAAAACATATTTTTTTAATTCTTCTTTTAATAAATCATTTACTTCTTTTAAAACTCTTTTTGTTTTATCAGTAGTTCCAGATAAAAAACTTTCATTATCATCATATTTTTGATAATTTTTCAAAATAAAGTCGGAAACATTAATTTCATCCGTCCAAACTCCATTTTTAAATCCATTCCATTCTTCTTTCATTCTATTACCTCCGCTATTATAGTGTAGCATGAAAAGCAAATATAAAAAAGTGTTGTATGCAACACTTTATAAAATTTATAAAAATTATTTTTTATGGTGTTAAAACAACGCGGAAAGTGCTAGCTCCATAGGCCTGCCCTTCTGTTGGAGAAAATGCAAAGATGCCAGCATCTGTTCCATCTGTATATGCATTGCCTCTATTAATCCAAGGTCTACTACTATATAGTAATGCTGCATTATCAAAATGCCAGCTTCCAATTGGAATTGTTACTGCCAAATATGTTTTATTATTAAACGGACCCAGTTCGCCGGTAGCATCTCCCAGAATTCTTCGCTGATATTGTTCATCCAATGTTGAATATGTATAAGTATCATAATATTTTTTATCTGGAAAATCATAGCCCGTTGTTAATTCTATTAAACCTGATGTATCATTTTCTGATGTTGGATAGCCAAAAGTTCCATTAAATCCAGAATTTTTCATACTATTTTTTCCACTCATGGGTTTATTGCTTTGATCTAACATAACTCCCATTACATATTCCCAATTACCTCCTGCCATATCGTATATTCCTGTTATATTTCCTGTTGTGCTTGCTAATATGCTATCTGGATATGCTATATTACAAGAATAATCTGAGCACCATATATTACACTTTTCATTAGTTTGTGTGTAACCACACGTTGGTTCATTATTGGCTGCATATCCTGTTAGATTGGATGAATTATTGTTTATTCTAACGCTTGTTAAACTTCCATATTTACTGTGTTGTAAATAGGCTACTGCTCCCCATTCGGTATTCTTCATCATGTGACTATCTAAATTTCTTTTGTAATCATACGATGTATAAAAGGCGTTGGCTACTTGAATATTTCGCCATGAGCTTACATTTGGTTTGATTTGAATGGCTTCGCTATTTCTAACGTTATAGTCTGATGTTAATGTTGTTCCCGTTTCAAACTTACCTACCCAAAATCCTGTACTTGGTATACTTAAAAATGCTGGATGAGTCATGTAATCTCCTACTTGACAGTTTCCTGTCGCACCACTTTCCATTGGTGTTGTACATTCTCCATCTATTGAATCACTTGTATTATAATCACCAAAGATAATTGGTATTTCATGAACTTTACTTTCATCTATTTCGGTTAAATCTTGATACTCACCTAAGTCCCATAATTGATATCGATATTTTGGTATCCACACAAAGTATGATTCTATTGCATCTTCTGGTATTGTTGAGCCTACACTGTAATTAGTTATTGAACTTTCATCTTTTAAAATAATTGCATTTGCCCATTCTTTGTTTTCATAGTTATACCATTCTTTTTCTAGATCAGCTCTTTTTACTGTGCCATCATTGTCGATTGTTACAGCTATTAATGTATCTTTTAATACTGGGTCTGCTCCATTTAATAACGTTTCTTTATAATTATTTGTTTTTGTTGCTGTTGATATAACATTTATGCTTCCTTCAAATTTTGTGTTCATGGCTTCATTTCCTGTTGCCTCATCCATCCATAAATAAAAATTGTATGTTTCACTTTCATTTTGTTTTAATTTTCCACTTGCTATTATTATTGATTCATCTAAATTAGTTATTTGTAATTCTTCTGTTGCGGTATTAAAATTACTTACTGTTCCTAAATTTGTTCCTGTTGCTGGTTTACTTTCTGTACTTTTATATATGGCATATTTTAACCATTTTTTTTGCATTGTATTTGTTGTTAATGTATTTAATGTTACATTATATGCTGCATCATTTGTACATGTATTAGTAATTTTAAATGTATATGGTGTTGCTGATAATCCTTTTTGATCACTTACAGGATAAGTATTATGTAATTCTACTGAAGAAGAAAGTTCTTCAAATTCAACACTAAAGCATCCCACTTCAACGATATTTTCTCCTCCTGTATAACTTGCTACCCATAAAGCATAACTTTGATAGGCCATTAAGCATATTCCTATTCCAACTGTTATTATTGCTAACAATATTTTATATTTTAATTTCATCTTTCTCACCTCATACATTTTTATTTTTTTGATTGAAATAAAGTTATAGCAACTAAAATAAATACTACTACTATTAAACCAATTATAATATAATTAATACTTTGGGGATTATTAACCGCGTCATTAACAACGGCCGCGGTCAAAAAATAATCAGAACAATGATCAATTTGAAATTCGACATAACCATTTTTAACTTGAACGCCATGATCGATATATTCAATTTGATCTAATTCTGGATTATAATAATATAAATACAGCTTTTCGCCATCTTTAAACTTATTTTCAACATTCAGTTTAACTGTTGTTTCTAAAGGTAATGCGCCATGATAATCAAAAGTTATAATTAATTTGTCTTGTATAACTTCTTCATTTATTTTGGCAGTATCCTTAGTTGTTGCGTCTATTGAAAGCCTTAAATCCTCTTCAATAAACAAACTGTCTTCAACAGAAATATCTTGATTTTTGTCTTTTAAAAATTTCCATGAATATTTTAAATCTCTTTCATAATCTTCAATTTCATAAAAATAATAATCTTCTGTTTCAGTTTTTGTCATTTTTGTTTTTTTGCTTTCCATAGCAATAATTTTATCGTCTAATTCATCTATTGTAACAATTTTTTCGCTTTTTGGGAGAAATATTTTGCCAATGCTTATACCACAAAAAACAATTATAAAAACAATGCTACAAAATATTATAATATCTTTTATGTATTGTTTTTTCATATATTCTCCCTTTCTTTTCTTTTTTTTAAATTCCGCTAAGTAAGATAATTAATGGTATTAAATTATAAGCAAATTTAGTCATCATAACCAATATTATATTGCGTTTATTTTTAATATATATGACACCAAATAATAATGCTGGTAAAAAATAAGCCAATATTTGAGATATACTAAAAGTTGCAGTTGTAAAAACAAAATTCATTGCTGTATAAATAATAGCAGTAATTAAAACAAATAAAATATTATTATCAATAACTTCATTTAATGATTCTCTAAATAGTAATTCTTCAGCAACAACACCAAAAATCATAGTTTTAAAAATTGTATAAATCATGGATAAACTTGCTAAATTTTGAATCGACTGAGTATTTTGATCCATATTTACGTCACTAAATAATAAAGTACCCAGTGCAGCTATTACAACATTTAATAAAACAATAGATAAAAAACCCAAAAATATAATTTTTATTATTCTTTTAAAACTATATTCTTTCTTGATTTTTTCAAAATCAGCTTTTAATGTTTTCTTATACGCAATAATTATGCCAATTAAAAATAAAACGTCTAAACCAAGCATAACTAAATTGTTATCAATATTTTTAAACAAAATGCTTATGTAACCAGCAAAATATGTGTATAAAAAATAAATTAAATACAATGATGTGGCTTTAAGCAAGACTCCGCTTTTTTTCATATAACTAACTCCCTACCTTTATTTAATTTTAACATATATAAATATGTTTTGAATAAATTTATTATACTTTTACGCATTTTTTACAGAAAAAAAGCCGAATATACTCGGCCTTTTTCTATAATTAATCATTAGTAGAAAATTCTAAAAATCCACCACATAAATTCCACTTCCCTTCTATCACTACTTGTCATATTTATTATACCATATCATTTTTTAAATTTCTAGTCTTTTATAATAGCTTTTTTGCCATATTTTAACATTTTGTTTATTAATTTTAAAATAATTGATTTTTAAATCATTAAAAAAGTGCTTACGCTTTTACTTCGTAAACACTTACTTTCTTTTTATCTCTTCCTAATCTCTCAAAACGAACAACACCAGTTATTTTTGCAAATAAAGTGTGATCTTTACCCATTCCAACATTTGTTCCTGGATAAATTTTTGTTCCTCTTTGACGATATAAAATGCTTCCAGCTGAAACAGTTTCGCCATCAGCAGCTTTAGCACCTAATCTACGTCCAGCAGAATCTCTACCATTATCAGTAGAACCCTGAGCTTTAACGTGAGCGAATAATTGAAGATTTAAAAGCATTCTATTCATTTTTCTCATCCTCTCTAATCGTTATATTTTCCGGATAATTTTCTTTAAGTTCATAAAAAAGTTCAATCATATTATTTAAAAGATTTTTAGTAATTAAGTCATTTTTTAAAATTTTTAATTCTACTTCATCTTTTTTTTGATTTACATTTAAGGCATTTTTATCAAATTTTAAAATACCATTAACAGAAGTTATCAAAATACTTGATACTCCAGCACATACAATGTCTTTACCATAATCATCATACATTGCATGTCCTTTTAAAGTAATAGTAATAAAATTATCCTTTTTCTTTTTAATATCAATACGTATCATTAACCAACAATACTCTTAATCGTAACTTTTGTATAAGGTTGCCTATGTCCTTGTTTTTTACGATATTTTTTCTTTGGACGATATTTAAATACAATAATCTTTTTTTGTTTACCATGTTTTTCAACAGTACCAACTACTTTAGCACCTTTAACAGTTGGATTTCCAGATTTACCATTTACATATAAAACTTCAGTAAATTCTACATCACTACCAACTTCATTTGGCAATTTTTCAACATAGATTGTGTCGCCTTCAGAAACATAATATTGTTTTCCACCAGTTACAAATATAGCTTTCATTTCTTACCTCCTTTATAATTTAAGACGCGCCATTAAGGTACGAATATTCGTTTATAACCTTTTTTGTGCGGTTTTGATAAAAGCTAATTGCTTTACAAAACAAATAAATTTTACCAAAAAAGGCCTTTATTGTCAATTATTTTGAAAATTATATCAAGAAAATTATTTTGAAAATTATCTCAAGAAAAAGGTAAAAAATTAATTAAAATAATAAATATAATGGCTTAAGGGGTTAAAACGGTGCGAAAACCCATAATTAAATCTGCGTGGCCTCTTACAAAGTAAAAACTAAAAATACCTGCTACTGTGCCACTTGTAAATAAGCTTCCTCTTACAAACCATGGTACTGATAAATTTATAAATGTTGAATTATCAGCATACCAGCTTCCTACTTGTGCAATTTGATTATAATATTCTGCGGTATTAAATGGCCCCATTTCGCCTGTTGCATCGCCTAATATTCTTCTTGAAAAATCCGTACTGTTTTGACTATAGCTATATACATCATAATACTTTTTATCTGGCCAATTATAGCCACTAGTTAATTCTGTTAGACCTGATGTATCACTATCACAGTTTGGGCAGCCAAATGTTCCATTAAATCCAGAATTATCTACATTATGTCTTCCACTCAATAAATTTCCATTTCTATCAACAGTTACTCCCATGACATATTCCCATGATCCGCCTGACATATCATAGATTCCTGTTATATTATTTGTTGTACTTGCTAATACACTATTTGGATATGCTATATTGCAACTATCATCATTACATTGTTTATTACATTCTTCATTAGTATTTGTCCAACCACATGTTGGTTCGTTATTGGCTTGATAACCTGTTATATATGATGAATTATTGTTTATTCGAACACTTGTTGCTGAACCATATACACTATGTTGTAAGTAAGCTACTGCTCCCCACTCGGTATTCTTCATCATGTGACTATCTAAATTTCTTTTGTAATCATACGATGTATAAAATGCATTAGCTACTTGTATGCCTCGCCATGAACTTACATTTGGCTTGATTTGAATTGCTTCGCCATTTCTGACATTGTAATTTGCTGTTAATGTTGTTCCTGTTTCAAATTTGCCGACCCAAAATCCTGTACTTGGTATACTTAAGAATGCTGGATGTGTCATGTAGTCACCTATTTTACAATTGCCTGTTGCGCCACTTTCCATGGGTGTTGTACATTCATTTTCTTTATTATCACTTGTATTGTAATTGCCAAAGATAATTGGTATTTCATGAACTTTACTCGTATCTATTGTTGTTAAACTATTATATTGACCCAAATCCCATAATTGATATCGATATTTTGGGATCCATACAAAATAACTTTCAATTTTATCTTCTGGTATCACTTCGCCAGCTAAATAATCTTCTGTTTCATCTTTTAATATTATGGCATTGGCCCAATTCTTTTTTTCGTAGTTATACCACTCACTTCCAATGTCGGCTTTTTTGACTGTCCCATCACTATCTATTGTTACTGGTATTAGTTCATCTTTAATTATTGGATCTGTTCCGTTTAATATTGCTTCACTGTATCCTTTTTTAAAATATAAGGTACATTTTGTTAAACTTGTAGTTACATTTTTGACTATTGGACTCCACGACTCATAGTCCCATATTATATAAGCACCATTTGTACAACTGCTTTTTGTTTCATCAAAAATATTTTCTCCTTTTGTTGGAATAGTTTTTGTTTTTTCATTATTTACATATATTGCTAATTTTATATTTTCAAGATTATCTAATTGTTTCTGAGTTTCTTTTTTATTCAATATACCCCCCCAGAACAACTAGACTGGTTAGGAGGATTAAAAATGTTATTCTTTTTTTCATCACTTTTATTCCTACTTTCTACATATTTTAAATATATCATTTTTGAAAATCTTTTTCAATATTTTAGAGAAGAGAATATTGACTTTGATAACATTTCTTTTTCAGATAAATAATGATTGTTTTGATAAAAAAAGTGTCTAGTTTCTTTTTTTAAAGAAGAAATATTGTTATCAAAATTGTTTTCGATTTTTTTATAGGGAAAAGAATATAACATTCTTTCTAAATAAAAGCGATTAAGTAAATATTTTTTGTTTTTTAAAACGATTAAAAATTGAATTAATAAAACTATACATATAAAATAATTATCAATTGGATAAAATATGTTGTAAATTAAAAAAAGAATAAAAAAGCTAAATGATATTAGTTGATAAAAGAAAAATGCTTTTTGATAAGAAAAAAATTTTTCTAAAAATGTATGCATTATTATACTGCCATCTAAAGGAATTATTGGTAATAAATTGAAAAGAAGAATTATATTGTTATAAGTATTGATTAAGATATAGTCATTTGGTTTAAAATAAATTAAAATTATAGCTAATATAAATTGGATAGTAACTCCTGAAATAGCAATTATAAACTCTTTATTAATAGAAGAATTTATTGGCTTATCTATTTTAGTTATTCCTCCAAAAGGAAATAGCTCTACTTGAATCACTTTATATTTAAAAAATTTAATAGCTAGGACATGACCTAGTTCATGTAAAAAAACAATTAAAAATATATATATTACATTTTTAAAATAACCGCATAAAAAAGCTAAAAGAAAAAAGCAATAAGTAGTAATATTTATTTTAAATTTCTTTTTGATATTCTTCATAAGTAATAAACTCGCCATCTTTAACAAAGGCTAAATAATAGTAGTTATCAGTGGTATTACCTATAACTGTTCCACTTTCGATATAATCATATAATTTTAAGTTGGTGTTATTAATATTACCATACCAAATATCGATTCCGTTAACACCTTGAACGATGTAGACATTGCCATAGCCTTCTTTTTCACCTTGAAAAACAAATAAACCGCTTTCTAAAACTGATATAGCACTATCTTTTGTGGTACTAATTTTATAGCCGTCTAAATATTTTTCTTTGTTTAAAATTAAATCGTTATTGGAAACTAATTGCTCAGTTGGTTCAGTAACACTGGGTAAAATATTTCCAAATGAATTATGGTACCATTCATTAATTTTGGTAAAGGTTAAATTGCTTTGCAAAACTGTATTTTTAAAGTTAGCTAAATTATCTGGACTTAATTTAATATAAATTGTACAACCTAAAACTAAAATGACACTTAGTAATACTTTAGTAAATATTTTGCTGATTTTTTTATCGTCTTTTTTTGTTTCTGAAAATTCATTTTCTCTTCTTTTTTTATGTCTTAATGCGATCATTTCTAGTTCATCCATATTATTCACCTAAATAAGTATATGTAATTAAATAAAAAAAAAGAATTTTCTTTTTTGGAAAATTCTTAATTTTTGTCTGTTGAACCGAAGCCACCAGTTCTTACATTTTCTTCTGGTTGATCATTGTCAGTAATTAAGTATTTTTGGAAAATCACTTGACCAATAACGTCGCCTTTATGGACAACTAGATCTTCACTACCACAGTTAAAGTATTGAAAGTAGAAGTGACCATCATTTCCTTCATTGTTGTAATAGTCATGATCAACTATGCCAATACTATTAGCCATTAAAAAGCCTTTTTTTGGACCACTACTGCGATTTACTAACATGTAAAATTCGTCTTCTTCACAGTATGCTTTTAAACCAGTTGGAATTAAAGTTGGTTTAATTCCTGGATGATAAACCGGTATTACTACATCTTCAGCTGCTTCAACATCATAACCAGCAGAATATTTAGTTTTTCGAACCGGTAAATTAATACCTTTATCCTCATAACCTTTAACTATTTCAAATCCACGTTTTCTCATTATTCTTCCTCCAATTTTCTATTATCAATATATAAAACTATTTTTTTGTTTTGTAAAGTTTTTGGAACATCAATTATTCTTTGATTGCGACTTCCAACATAATGAATTTTTTCATCAGCTTCTTGTAATATAAATTTACCATCTAATAAAACATCTATATTATTTAAGATTGTTGTTAAAAATTTGTCTTTTTTGCTTTCTTTCGTTAATTCTTCCCAAACATATCCTGTATAACACCAGATGGTTTTATTTGGATATTTTTCTTTAACTTCTTTGACTAGTAAAGCAATTGTTTCTCTATTTAAAGGGAACAACGGATCTCCTCCTGATAGAGTTAAACCACTACACCAATCATTATTTAATTCTGTAAAAATTTCTTCTTTAGCAGTATCATCAAATAAAAGGCCATTGTTAGCATTCCATGTTATTTGGTTTTGACACCCTGGGCAAGCATGATTACATCCGCTTACCCATAAAACAACTCTTAAACCTTCACCATTTAACATATCAGCTTTGGTGATGTTATGATATTTCATAATTTTTTGTGTCCTCCTTTACTATAAAAGAATATAACTTTTTTTAATAATTTAGCGTAATTTAATTGCTTTTTAGTTGATGGACCAATGTAACCGTTTTCATCAACAACTAAAACTATATCACTTATTTGAACTTTTTGCATTTGAACATCATCTAATATTTTTTTGCAGTCCATACCACAATCAGGATTTAAACCGCTTTGGGTGTAAACAAGTGGTGATAGAACTATATATCCTTTTTTAGACAACTCTGTCTCTAATTGTCGAAAAATATTTTCAAATTTAGTACTGCCAATAAGGCAAATTTTGGCATGCATTACATTGATTTCCTTTCAGCTATTTCAGCCATCTTGGCGTGATTTAATCTTGTTTTTCCATGAACTCTAGAATATGATAAGTAACCGTTCATACGATCAATTTTAACTAAGTCGCTGCTGCCACATTTAGGACAAACATCCATATCTAACTCTTCATGGCCACATTTATTACAATATGACAAAGATAAATTTACTCCTTCATAGAATCCTTTTTCCATTGCTCTTTCAATATAGGTGCGCATAGCTTCTTTATTATAATTCAAATTGTATCTAACATATTGAATTCTTCCACCTCTAAATAAATCCCAGAATCTTTCTTCTAAATCTTGTTTTTCTATACCAGTAATGTCTTCCCAAACACCACAGTGGAAACTATTAGAAACATATTCTCTTGAACTAACTCCTTCAACTATGCCATATTTTTTTCTAAATTGTTCAACTTGTAAACCACATAAGCTTTCAGCTGGTGTACCGTATATAGCATAAAGACGATGATCTTCTTCTTTAAATTCGTTTATTTTTTTATTAATATATTTCATTACTTCTAAAGCAAAGGCTCCGTCTTCTACAAGTGATTTACCATTATATAATTCTTGTAGTTCATTTAAAGCAGTAATTCCAAATGATGCTGTTGCACTTTCTAGTACTGGTTCTATCGCATCGTTTGGTTTTAGATGTCCTTTATAAAAACCACCTTCACAGTAAGCAATAGGATTAGTACTAGCTTTTCTTTTTCCTAAATATTGATAAGTTCTTAAATGAATTTTTCTAATCATCTCTAAATAATAATCTAAAACTTCATAAAAATCTTTTTGTTCTTCTCTTGCTTTAGCCAAAATCATCGGCAAGTTTAAAGAGATAGCTCCAATATTAAAACGGCCAATAAAAACTGGTTTATCTTTATCATCAGCAGGTTTCATTCCGCCTCTTTCATACCAAGGTGATAAAAAGGCACGACAACCCATAGGACTTACTACTCTTTTATATTTTTTATACATTTCAGGAACGTATCCTTCGCCGGTTAAAGATAAATAATCGGGATACATTGTTTTAGCACTGCACTTTAGGGCTGTATCAAAACTATCAGCTAAAGGTTTTTCTTTTTGGTGTAAATTTTTATCATACAAGAAGACTAGTTTAGGGAAAAGTGTTGGCTTTCTAAATCCAGGTTTTCCTTGGCCTTTACGATGAGTATTTAAAATTGTTTTAGTTATCATTTGACCAAAAGGATCTTTTTCAATACCAAAAGTAAAAGTAACAAATGGATAATCACCTCTAGATGAGCCAATTGTATTTAATTTATATTCTATTCCTTGATATCCTTGTTCACATTCTCTGATTGTTTTTTTCCAAGCATATTTATCAGCTTCACCATCAACGTCTTCTTTGATGCCTTTTATTTCTAAATATTCTTTAAAGTGTTCATCATAACTTTTTTTAGCATAAGGCGCTAAAATGGTATCAACTTCTGGAACAGTAAAACCACCGTATTGCATAGCGGCTGTATGGATTACTACATCCCCCATTACACTGAAAGCGGTAATTAAACTTTTGGGCTCATTATACCAAATGTTACCCATTTCAAAACCATCTTTTAAAACAGCACCAATATCGCATAAACAACAGTTCATTGTATCTCTTCTAGCACTCATATCATGAACATAAATATAGCCATCTTCACATGCTTCGATTTCTTCTTTGGTTAAAAAAAATTTTTTATATAACTCTTTATTTAATGCCCCATAAGTTAAACTTCTTTGAGTAGCAACTAAGGCACTATCAGTATTAGAGTTTTCTTTGTCACCAATATAATTAATAGCTTGAGCTTTTTGATAAACTTTATCAAGAATATGAACAAAATCTTTTTTATAATTTCGATATTCTCGATAGCTTTTGGCTACTAATGGATTAACTTGCTCTAAGGCTGCCTCCACACAATTATGAATTTGACTAACTTCTAAATCACTTGTTCCAGATTCAACATAATCTAAAACAATTTTAACGACTTCATTTTCGGCTTCTGGCGTTAAATTTATCATAACTCTTTCAGCACTTTTTCGGATAGCAATCTTGATTTTTTCAGGATTAAAATCTTCTTTGTTACCATTTCTTTTGATAATTTTTATTTTTCCTTCTTTCATTTTTTACTCCCTCTCTTATCATGAAATGATTATATCAAAAGCTGCAAAAAAAACTGTGTGACTTTTGCAACAACATTTAAAATTTTGATTTTTAAATTAGTTTTTTGTAAAACTATTGACACTTAAAAATTATCCCCAACATTAGAGCAAAGTTATATGTGATAATTGCAACATTTATTTATATTTGATATAATCAAGTTACAAGGGAGGGTTAAATGATGGAAGATAAAGATATGGATACTTTCATTTTAGAACTCTTTCAAAACGCTAAAACATTAACGTTTAAAAAAGGCGAATTTATTCCTCTGTTTCAACGTAATAAAAAAGAAATTGCCGTTGTTAAAAGTGGAGATATTGCTTTAATGAAATCAGATTTTAATGGCAATTTAATATTTATTGATCATTTTACAACAGGTAACATAATTTCTAAATTATGGATTTATAATGAGGAAAACGACTTGTTTCTTGTTGCTAAAACAAAAGTTGAAATAATATTTCAAGATTATCTTTTTTTCTTTCAATCTAATAATTACCGAGCAATTTCATTATTAACCGAAAAATTTATTAATTACTCTATTCATTTAAATCAAAAAATTGCTGTTTTACAAAAAAGAAATATGGAAGATAAAATTTTAGCTTATTTTCATATTCTTGCTAAAAAATACAATTCTAATAAATTTGAACTTCCTTTAACTTATAAAGATTTAGCAGATTATTTAGGTGTTGATCGTAGTAGTCTGATGCGTAAATTAAGTGAATTAGAAAAAAATAAAAAAATTAAAAAACAAGGTAAAACTATTTTTTTGAAAAATTAAGTTTTCCTTGTTTAAAAATTATTATTGTAAATAAACTATTCCAAATTAAACTACTCACTATTAAATAATAATTAATATTTTGATTAATAAGCATTAAAATGAATAAATATAAAAATGTGTTAAGAAAATTTTTTAAAAGAAAATATTTTAAATTATATTTATGATGCCAAGATACATTTAAAATAAATAAAATAATTATTAATAGTAAATGTATAAAATTAAACGGATATACAATTGCTGAGATAAATAAAGCCGCAAATAAAAGGAATGGCAAAGTATTATAATTACTAAATGAAAGCAATGTTAAATAAAAATAGATTGGCAAAAACTCATTCATAATTGACAGCCTTTCTAACAACAACATAGTTTAAATTAAATAAGTCGGCGGCTGGTTCAACAACAACTTTTTGCTCTAATTCATCTTTGGTCACTTCAACTACTTTCCCGACTAATATTTCACCTGGGATATTAGTAAAATTTGATGTATAAACTAAACTATCTTTAGCGATTTCTTCTTTACTCACTATATTACTAATTATAAGTTGATTGCCGCTAGCTTTTAATATGCCATAACTATTTTGAACTTTTACAGAAAAAGATATACTAGTATTAGTAAGTAATTTAACCTCACTAGAGTTAGCTAAAACTTTAGTTACTTCGCCTACTAATCCTTGTTCATTTACAACTACATCGCCTTTTTTTATCCCGTCATTTTGACCTTTTAAAATAGTTACTTCGTCAAAAAAAACATATGGATCATGAATTATTACTTTGGTAATAATTCCATCGTTTTTAAATGAATCTATTAAATTATTTTGTTCTAGTAACTCATTATATTCATATTTAATTCTTTCATATTCATCAGTTAATACTAGATTTTTAGTTAAATTAAAATCTTTATTAATTAAATAAGAGCAAATAAAATCTTTTCCATAAAAGAAAAATAATAACAATAAAAATAATGATACATAAATAAAATATTTTTTCATTTCCAAATATCCTTTCTATTTTCTAAAAAGCTAAAATATTTATCACGGCCGATTATAACATGATCTAATAGGGATATGCCGACCATTTCTCCTATCTCTTTTATTTTTTTGGTAAATAGTTCATCAGCTAAACTAGGTAAAACATTACCACTTGGATGATTATGAAGACAAATTATTCTAACAGCATTATTTAACATCGCCTCTTTAAATATATCTCTTGGATGAACAAGACTTTGATTAGCTGTACCTATAAATAGCTTTTTCTTATTTATAACTTCATTTTTAGAATTTAAAAATAAAGTGTAAAATATTTCTTGATCAGAGTTAAAAAACAAGAAACGAAAATAATTATAAACATCTTTACTTTCTTTAATTTGGACTAATTCTTTAATATTATTACATTGAAATCTTTTTCCCAATTCTAAACAAGATAAAATAGTTATAGCTTTCACTTTACCTACACCATTTATTTTTTTTAAATTTTCTAAACGAGCATTTTTTAAATCATATAAACTACCAAATTGATTAATTATTGTTCTACTTAAATCTATGGCTGAAACATTTTTGGTTCCAGTTCTTAAAATAATTGCTAATAGTTCAATGTCAGTTAATGATTCAAATCCATATTTTAGTGCTTTTTCACGAGGCTTTTCTTCACTAATTAAATCTTTAATTAAATAACTCATATTTTAGCTACCTTTGTTAAAATTTGTTTATTTATTTCTAGGATCACTTGATCATCAGTAGCCCGCTCTAAAAGCATATTATATTTATAAATTAAATCATTACTAGAAACACTAACATTTAATGATTTTTGATAATAATGAATATTTTTGGAAGTTAAAACTTTAGCGATTTTGGTAATTCCTTCTTCAGAAGTTGCTGCTCCGACTAAAACACGATATAAATCACCATCTTTTAAAATAACGGCATCAGAAAATTTTTCTTTATTTGCTAAAGCATTTTCATACGATGAATATGCTCCTGTTTGAAAGACTGTAAGCTTACTATCTTCTGCATTTTTTAAAGGTTTTAAATAAAATAATGTAATAAAAGATAAAAAAGCTCCAATACATATTGCAAGTAAAATAATGATAATTTTTTTGGACATAATACCACCGATTTAAATATAACAAAAATAAAAAGTAAAAGTTGTCGAATTTTATATTTCACTTTTCTTTATTATATAAATTTTTTTGTTTTTATAAAAAGCATAAAAAATATTTTTAACTTCTAAATTCTTTTTGCTTAGTTCTTCTTTTAACCAAATTTTATCTTTTTTTATAAAATCTAATGTTTTTTTATTAATTTCACCATCTAGTATTAAGGGCATCGGATAACTTGAAGCAAGCCGAAATGGTCGATATGGAAAAATGGATAATTTACCGTTTGGTTCAAGAAAAGCATATTCTATTTCTTTTAAATCATGGATACTTTTTTGGCGCATGCTTAAAAGTAAATCGTCCATGCTATACCGTTGTTTAATCATTTCTTTATAATTTACTTTACCATTACAAATAATTAAGGAAGGTTTACCGCCAAAGATAGTTCTGAATGTTCTTGATTTTATTCCAACAAACGCTAAGACTATTTCTAAAAGTCCCAAAACACTTAAAGGAATAATTGTTTGCCATAAGCTGTTTTCAGTATTTTCAATAGAAATTGCTACTAATTCAGCCATTAATATCGAAACTATCAAATCAATAATTCCTAATTGGCCTATTTCTCTTTTCCCCATAATTCGATAGAGCATTACAATAAAAAAATAGAAGAAAACGGTTCTAAAAACGACACTTAAAATAGATTCCATAACATCACCTATTATTGTTATGTTTTAAATTCTATTTTTTTAAACATTAACATATATAATATTAGGTGATTTTAATGAAAACTTTAAAGAAATATGGAAAAACTTTAGGATTATTTTTATTAGTTATTATTATTTTAACTAGTATTTTATCATTATTTAATTTAGGTAATATTTTTTATACTAAAACAACTGA
This sequence comes from uncultured Bacilli bacterium, assembly GCA_944364655.1. Classification (GTDB taxonomy): domain Bacteria; phylum Bacillota_I; class Bacilli_A; order RF39; family UBA660; genus Ventrenecus. Next base: position 48,908 of record CALVWG010000080.1, read on the forward strand.
TATAATTATTATGGTTGGAATGATTTTAATATTTGCAATAATTGGTTTTCAATATGGTAAAAATGCTTTAAATAAGGGATTTTTGGAAGGCTTAAAAATTGGAGCATCTTTAATTTTTCTTTTAATTATAATTAATTTACTTTTTTATCAAACAGGTTTTTCAATATCTAGATTAATTTATTATATTGTTTTAATTTTAACAAGTACTCTAGGAAGTATGATTGGCATAAATAAAAAGGGCAACTAATGTGTCCTTTATTTAAATTTTGATTTTTAATTAACTGATTCAAAAACGTAATCTTCACCATTTTTTTTAATAATTGAATCATGAGAATAATACATCTTAGTTTCTGGGTTTACTTCTTCTTTGGCATAACCTAAGTTAATTAGGTCACCTAAGGTAATTTCATTTTCATTACAAGCTCCATTCCAAACACATTCTTTAGCGCCTTCAATAATTCTTTTTTCGACGACTAAGAAACTTCTTCTTAAATGTTCTTGATTTACTTTATAAATGGTTAAAGCAATTATTATTATGAACGAAAAGCAAATAGTAAAAATTATACTTGTTTTATTATTTATAATCTTCGCCATAGTAATCCTTTATAAATTGATCTTTGTATTCTAAAATTCGATCATTTTTAATTGCTTCTCTTAATTCTTCCATTAAATGAACTAAATAACGAATGTTATGAATTGATAAAAGTCTAGCCCCAAATGTTTCTTCGGCATTTATTAAATGTTTGATGTACGCTTTAGTGTAATTTTTACAAGCATAACAGTCACATTCAGCACTTATTGGTGTAAAGTCTGTTTTATATTTGGCATTTTTTAAATTAATTTTTCCATATTTTGTTAAAGCATGGCCATGGCGAGCAAGTCTAGTTGGCGAGACACAATCAAAGATATCAACTCCCCGAATTACGTTTTCAACGATGTCAATTGGATCTCCTACTCCCATTAAATATCTTATTTTGTCTTCTGGTAAATATTTAGTTGAATATTCAACCATTTTGTATTGAGTTTTTTTATCTTCACCAACACTTGTACCTCCGATAGAATAACCATCAAAATTCATTTTAACTAATTCTTCAGCGCAAAATTTTCTTAAATCTTCATATTCGCCACCTTGAACAATACCAAATAAAATTTGATTTTGACCTGTAAACACATCTTTTCCTCTTTTAGCCCATCTAAGAGTTCTTTCAACACTTTGTTTAACATAATCATAACTAGCAGGATAACCAATACATTCATCAAAACTCATTACTATATCACTACCTAAATTTTCTTGAATTTTAATGGATTTTTCTGGTGTCAAAAGCAATTTATCGCCATTGATATGATTTTTAAAATGAACTCCTTCTTCAGTAATATCTTTTCTTTTAGCTAACGAAAAAACTTGAAACCCACCTGAATCAGTTAAAATGGGACCATCATAATTCATAAATTTATGCAAGCCCCCAGCTAACTTAACTACTTCATCACCTGGCCTTAACCATAAATGATAAGTGTTAGCTAAAATAATACCAGCTTTAACTTCTTTAATTTCTTCTGGACTTAAGGTTTTAACTGTTGCTTGAGTTCCAACTGGCATAAACATTGGAGTTTCATACTCTTGGCCATTATATGTAATTTTTCCTAAACGAGCTTTAGTATTTTTTTCAGTTTTTAATAATTTAAATTCAACCATACTGCACATCCTTCTTTTAAGATTATATCATGTTTTTTAATTTAAATAATTTATTTTTTTTGCATTTTTAAACATTTTTTGGTAAAATAACCTGCGGTGATGAAAATGAAAGCAAAAATTGCTACACAAAAATACAATTTTGATAATACTCTTTTTTATAAGAAAAAATTTTTTGAACGAGAGGAAGAATATACAGAATTTGCAGGTATTGATTATGAAAAAATAAACGAAGTTAATAATTTTGCTTTGTTTTGGCAACAAAGTCCTGATTTTATAAATTCTCCAAGTTTCTTAAATAGACTTAATAAAACATTTTTTTATGCAAATGAATGTTTAATAGGTACATTTGATGAGAAAGCTTTATTTTTAATATTGGCACTTGATCCAAAATTACATATGCTTCGAACATATAAGTTATATAGTTCTAATAAAGATCAACTTAAAACTGCTTTTCAACAAAATTTTGGAGTTTATTCGCCTAAAATAATCAAATTAGAAAATTCTTATGCAAAAAGGTACTTAAAACTTAGAGAAAATGAAAACCAATTAATGGAAAGAAAAAAAAATCAACTTTAGTTTTAAAACAATATCAAAAACAAAAGAAACAAAATTAAGTTAAAAAAGAAAAAGTTATTAGCTTTTTCTTTTTTTTAATTCTTTCTTTAGAAAGATAAATAATTAGTCTCTTTTTATAAACATAGCGTCTCCAAATGAAAAGAAACGATATTCATTTTTTATAGCTTCATTATAGGCATTTAATATTTTTTCTTTAGATGAAAATGCACTAACAAGCATAACCAATGTACTTTTTGGTAAGTGAAAATTGGTTATTAAGCAATCTATAGCTTGAAATTCAAAACCAGGATAAATAAAAATATCTGTATTACCATGACATTCTTTAAAAGTATGGTATGTATGCATGATTGTTTCTAAAGTTCTTGTTGAAGTTGTTCCAACAGCGATAATTCTTCTTTTTTCTTTTTTAGCTTGATTTAATATATCAGCTGTTTCTTTACTCATTTCGTAAAACTCACTATGCATATGATGTTTGGTTACATCATCGACTTCAACTGGTCTAAAAGTTCCTAAACCTACGTGTAAAGTTACATTTGCTATAATTACGCCTTTATTTTTGATTTTTTCTAATAATTCTTTAGTAAAGTGAAGGCCCGCAGTTGGAGCAGCAGCACTTCCAATATTTTTGGCATACACAGTTTGATAGCGATTTTTATCTTCTAATTTTTCATGAATGTAAGGTGGCAGTGGCATTTCTCCTAGTTTATCTAATATTTCTAAGAAAATACCGTCATATAAAAATTTAACAATTACAATTCCTTCTTCTTTTTTTTCAATAACTTTAGCTTTTAATAAACCATTACCAAAAGAAACAATTGTTCCAACATGTAATCTTTTAAATGGCCTTGATAAACACTCCCATTCATCACTTCCAAGTTCTTTTAAAAGTAATAGTTCTATTGTTGCTTTCGTTTCTTCTTTTTCACCAATTAATCTTGCTGGAATCACTTTTGTATCATTGATAACTAACACATCACCTGGCACTAAGTAATCAATAATATCGTTGAAATGTTTATGTTCAAGTTTTCCACTATCACGATTCATTACCAAAAGTCTTGATGCACTTCTATCTTTTAGAGGTGTTTGAGCGATAAGGTGCTCTGGTAAATCATAATTAAAATCTTCTGTACTCATTTTATCACCATTATTTCTTTTATTTTTTGATAAGATGTATCAAAATCATCCATTGAAAGACGAACGACTTTAATTTTGTTTTCCGGATTATTTTCGATTTCATCACACATTTTTAAATATTCATTTTGTTGAGCCACACTACTATCTAAACTAAAACTTTGATAATTATGATGATACTCTCTAGCTAATCTTTTATTAAAGATATTTGGATCTTCTAAATATAAAACTATAAAATATATTTCATAATTTAAAGAGTTTAGTTTTTCAAGTAAAGATGTATAAACATCGGTAAAAGAGTATTCTTTATAACCTAATCGGCAATAAATTTCTTCAGTAAAAAAAGTTCTGTCAAAAATAATGTCCATTGGAATATTTTGCATAACATTTAAATAATCTAAAAGAGCTTTATACATTGTTTCACTTAATTTTTTTCCATTTAAAGTTTTATCTTTTTGACCACTTAGTCGATAAAGATTAGAACTAGGAATATTTTCTCTTAAAAAATTAGTTAAGTTCGTTTTTCCTGTTCCTTGGGGACCTTCAACAATAATTAATCTATTTTTCATATTTTACCTCTTAATTAAATTGACTAGTTAAATTTAAAACTTGTTGTTTTAAATCATTTAAAATATCTTCATTATCTTTATTTTTTAAAGCTTTGCTTATAATTTGGCCGACAATCGTAAATTCTTTTTCTTTAAATCCTCTAGTAGTCATGGCAGGCGAACCAATTCTAATACCGCTTGTTACCATTGGACTTTCTGTTTCATTAGGAATAGTATTTTTGTTAACAGTTATATGAATGCTATCTAATATTTTTTCAGCATCTTTACCAGTTAAACCAACAGATGACTTAACATCCACTAGAATTAAATGATTGTCTGATCCTCCAGAAATAATTGAAAATCCTTCTTCTTTTAAGGTTTTAACTAACGCTTGCATATTTTTTAAAACTTGTTTTTGATAATCTTTAAATTCAGGTTTTAATGCTTCAAAAAAACACTGGGCTTTCGCAGCAATTATATGTTCTAATGGGCCACCTTGAATTCCTGGAAAAACTGTTTTGTTTATTTTTTGGATAATTTCTTCGTTGTTAGTTAAAATAATGCCTCCTCTTGGGCCTCTTAAAGTTTTATGAGTCGTTGAAGTTACAACGTCAGCATACAAGCAAGGATTAGGATGAAGTCCAGCTGCAACCAAACCCGCTATATGAGCCATATCAACAAATAAAATTGCTCCAACTTTATCAGCTATTTCTCTAAATTTTGAAAAATCAATTATTCTTGAATAAGCACTTGCTCCAGCAATAATCATTTTTGGCTTTTCCTTTAGAGCTATTTTTTCAATCTCATCATAATCAAGAAGTCCTGTTTCTAAATCAACATTATAAGAAACTATTTCATAATCTTCTCCAGAAAAACTCATTTTGTGACCATGAGTTAAATGTCCACCATGAGATAAATTCATGCCCATTACTTTATCGCCTTTATTTAAAAGAGCTCGGTAAACAGCCATGTTAGCACTAGAACCAGAATGGGGTTGTACATTAGCGTGTGATACATTAAATAATTTACAAGCATATTTAATTGCTAAATTTTCCATTTCATCTATAAATTCACAGCCACCATAGTATCTTTTACCAGGATAGCCCTCAGCGTATTTATTAGTAAAAATACTTCCTTGTAATTCTCTAACATATTTTGATGTGTAATTTTCTGAAGCAATTAACTCAATATTTTCTTGCTGCCTTTTCTCTTCTTTTTGTAAAATTTCTTTTATTAGTGGATCCATATTCATTTCCTTTCTCTATTTAATGCTAAATTATAAATATTTTCTAAAAGCGAAACTATAGTCATTGGCCCTACACCACCTGGAACAGGTGTGATAAATGAAGCTTTTTCTTTAACATTAGCAAAATCAAAATCACCAACGACATGACCTTCTATTCTAGAAATACCAACATCGATACAAACAGCATTTTTTTGAACCATATCTTCTGTAATAAATTTAGGTTTACCCACGGCTGAAATTAAAATATCGGCAGTTTTAGTTATATCTTTTAAATTTTTAGTTTTGGAATGAGCAATAGTTACAGTCGCATCACGATTTAAAAGCATTATTGCCAAAGGTCTTCCTACAATTTGACTTCTCCCAACAACGACAACATGTTTGGAAGCAATTGGAATTTCATATTTTTCTAATAAATGAATAATTCCTAAAGGTGTAGCAGCTAATAATTGTTCTTGATTCGCTAACAAGTGTCCTAAGTTATTAATTCCAAAACCATCAACATCTTTACTTCCTAAAATAAATGAAACAATTTTTTCTTCATCTAAATTTTTAGGTAATGGACTTTGAACTAATATGCCATCAATCATTTTATTTTTATTAAAATCGATAATACTATCAATTATAACTTGCTCACTCTCATTATCATTAAAATGCTTTTCTATTGCCTTAATTCCTACCTCTTCACATGCCTTCAATTTATTTCTAACATAAATTTCGCTAGCAGGATCATTTCCAACACGAATAATTGCTAAGCCAGGAACAATTTTTTGCTTTTCTTTTAAATTTTGTACTTTCTTTTTTAGTTCTTCTCTTTTTTCTTTAGCTAAAGCTTTTCCATCTAATAAAATCATATTTATTCCTCTTTCTTAATTACATATTAAAAATCTGTGGTAATTTTTTTAAAAATAAATGAATAAACTATTTTTTTATAAAATTGATCTAATTCATAATGAGGTATTTCATATTCTATATTAGCAAGACTAACTACTACGCAATTATAATTTTTCAAAATAATGTTCCTTGCCTACCTATTTTTAAATGCTTATAAGCTTTTTCACAGGCAACTCTACCTCTTGGCGTTCTTTTAATAAATCCTTCTTGTAATAAAAATGGTTCAACTACATCTTCTAAGGTAGATGGTTCTTCGCCAATTGAAGTAGCAATTGTTTCAACACCAACTGGGCCACCATTAAATTTAGTAATAAGACTAGTTAAATATTCTATATCAATCGCATCAAGTCCAAAATCGTCAACTTTTAATCTTTTTAAAGAATCATCAGCAAGATCATAATCTATTTCTTCTTTTCCACTTACTAAAGCAAAATCTCGAACTCTTTTAAATAGCCGGTTAGCTATTCTTGGTGTTTTACGACATCTTTTAGCAATTAGCCTTGCTGCATCTTTAGTAATTGGCATATCGAAAACTCGGCTTGTTCTTTCAACTATTTTTAAAAGTTCATCTTCTGAATAATAATTCAACTTTGAAACTATCCCAAATCGATCTCTTAAAGGGCTTGAAATATCACCTGCTCTTGTTGTTGCGCCAACTAAAGTAAAAGGCGGTAAATCTATTTTTAAATTTCTACTTTTACCATCACTATTTAAAACTAAGTCCATCTCAAAATCTTCCATTGCCGGATATAAAATTTCTTCAATAAATTTGGGCATACGATGAATTTCATCAATAAATAAAACATCGCCAGGTTCAAGCGTTGACAAAATTGCCGCTAAATCACCACTTTTTTCAATAGAGGGACCACTAGCTGTTTTAATTGATACACCAAGTTCATTCGCAATAATATGAGCTAGCGTAGTTTTACCAAGTCCAGGAGGACCATATAGCAAAACATGATCTAAAGATTCGTTACGAATTTTAGCAGCTTCAATGAAAACTTTTAAATTGCTAGTTATTTCTTCTTGACCAACATATTCTTTTAAACTTTGCGGTCTAATATTGGCTTCAAAAGAATCAACTTCTTGTTCTTCAGCATCTAATATTTTTTCATCTTCCATTAAAACCACCCTTTCTATTTAAGCATTAATTTTAACGCCTCTTTAACTTGATCTTCAATTTTTAAACTGTTATCAATATTTGGTAAAACTTTTTTAATATCACTAGTTTTATAACCTAGTCCTTCTAAAACACTAACTAGTTCATCAAAGCCACCTATGCTAGGAGCATTATCACTAACAGAAGTCAATTTTCCTTTTAAATCTAATATAATTTGTCTGGCTACTTTGTCTCCTACTTTTGGAAATTTTTTTAAATATAAAATGTTTTCTCGGTCAATTGCATCAATTATTCCATTAACACTTCCGGTTGCAAGCATTGGCATTATTAATTTAGGACCAACACCTTTGACATTTAATAGTCTTAAAAATAAATCTTTTTCAGCTTTTGTACTAAAGCCATATAAAGAATGTTCATCCTCTCTAATATAATCATAGATATATATTTTAGCTTCATCATTTATATTATATTGAAAAGGATTTGCTACGAAAATATGATAACCTATACCATTATTATCTAATACAACATAGTTAGATTCTTGGTCTTTAACTATCCCGCTTATGTAACTATACATCATTATCACCAAAACAATAATATCATACAAACGTTTAAAAATAAAGTTATATCAAAAAAATCTTTCAAAGAAAGATTTTAAACTAATCCAATATAGTAAAATTCTAAATCATCAATATCATTTTCATCGCTTCCGGTAATTGCTGGTACAATAACTCTAATGGATTTATAATTTGAACATGATCGAAAAGAATTATTTAATGTTCCTTTTTCTGATTCATCTAATATTCCATTATTATTGGTATCGCAATTATAATTACAAATGCCGTCACCATTACTATCAATATTTAATTCATATGAGCAATTATCTGCGCTAGATTTTGAAATCTTAATATTTTCAAAATCATAATAAGCCTCATCATTACCATTTGTTTCAATCGGCCAAGTCTCATTACCATAAGTAATACTATCTTTATTAACCACCATTGTTGAAACAAAATTTTCAAATATAAAATTTATTGAACTTGTGTTTGCATTGGTAGAAATTGATACATCATTTAATTTGTTATTTAATAAGTCTTCTTGAACCGTTTTTATAATAGTAGCTCGATTTACTTGATTTTCTTTTAAATATGAAGCATGTTTATTTTCGTATTCTATGTCAATTAATAGACTGAAAAGAAAAAGCATTACTATAGCAATTAAACCAACACTGATAATAACTTCAACTAATGTCATACCTTTTTTATTCATATTAAATCATTCCTTATATTTTTATTTATAAACATTATGGCGTTAGAATTAGGCGAAAACTTACCCACATGTCCATAGTTCCATAAGAGTTACCAACTCCAAATAATCCAGCACCTAAGCCACTAGTATAAGCAGCACCTCGTAAAATAAACGGAAAATTTGTCCAAATAAAATAACTTTCATCACTATACCAGCTACTTATACTTCTATTTTGAGACAGAAATTGAACTAAATCAAACGGGCCAATCTCACCAACGGCATCACCTAATATTCGTCTTGAAAAATCGTTTTGATTAATAGAAAAATTATAAATATCATAATATTTTTTATTCAGAAAATCATAATCAGCTATTATTTGGTCATTTTCATCTAGCATAACTCCCATTACATATTCCCATGCACCACCACTCATATCATATATGCCTGTAATATTTCCAGTTGTACTGGCTAATACACTATTGGGATAAGCTGTATTACAACTATTATCATTACAATAGCGATTACATTCTTCGTTTGTTCCTGTATATCCACATGTTGGTTCATTGTTCGCGGCATATCCGGTTATATAATCCGAATTATTATTTATTCTAACACTTGTGGCACTTCCATAGGCACTATGTTGTAAATATGCTACTGCTCCCCACTCGGTATTCTTCATCATATGACTATCTAAATTTCTTTTATAATCATATGATGTGTAAAAGGCATTAGCTACTTGTATACTTCGCCATGAACTTACATTTGGTTTGATTTGAATAGCATCTCCATTTCTGACATTGTAATCTGAAGTTAATGTTGTACCTGTTTCAAATTTGCCGACCCAAAATCCGGTACTTGGGATACTTAGGAAAGCTGGATGGGTCATGTAGTCTCCTATTTGACAGGAGCCTGTTGCTCCACTTTCCATTGGTGTTGTACATTCATTTGCATTGGCATCATTTGTGTTGTAATCGCCAAAGATTATGGGTATTTCATGAACTTTACTTTCATCTATTTCAGTTAAATCTTCATATTGTCCTAAATCCCATAATTGATAACGGTACTTTGGTATCCAAACAAAGTATGATTCAATTGCTTCTTCTGGTATTACTGAATCTACTTCATAATTGCTTGCTGTACTTTCATCTTTTAAAATAATTGCATTTGCCCATTCTTTATTGGCATAACTGTACCATGGTTTGGTTGTGTCGGCTTTTTTTACTGTTCCATCACTTTCTATTGTGACGGCTATTAATTCATCTTTGATTATTGGATCTGCTCCATTTAATATTGTCTCTTGATATTTATTTGTATTAATACTTTGACTTTCATGAACTAGTCCTGTTCCTTCTATTTTATATGATACTACTTTATTGGTATCTTCTTCTGTTACTACACTTTCATCTATTATAATACTTATACTATATACCTCTGTACTGTTTACTTCCATTTCTGCTTCACTTATAAGTGTTCCATCTGTTAATTCACTTAATGTTTTTCCATTTTCATAACGACTTACTATTTCTAATGTTTCGCCTACTTGATGTCTTAACACTACTTTTACTTTTGTATTTTCTAATGTGTTTTCTTCATTGGCTATTAACTTTATTGTGTAACTTCCTTTTAAACTTCCTGTATTTCTAACACTTAATTTATAATCACATTCTCCTAAATATAAACTATTTTCTTCTACTGTCATGGGTGTAAAACAAACACTTTTTTCTGTACTTGTTATCGTCCCAGATGAATTTTCATATGTAAAAACTAAGTCTCCTGCTTCTACAACTTGATTTTTACTATTTCCATCTATTTTAAAAAACATTGCATATGATAAACTTAAGACTACTATTGTTAAACATATTATTATATAACTTGCTAGCTTTGTTTCTCTTTTAAAAATATTTTTAAAACTTAAGTTATTTTGCATATATTTCACCCTTTTCTTTTTTTATTATAACAAAAATCCCTTTTTCTTTAAAGTTTAGCCTATAAAAAAGTCTATTACAACTGGGGCTAGAATAACTATCAAAATTATTGGAATAAAAAATATGACTGATAAAATACTGATTTTTGTTGGTAATTTACCAATTTGACTTTTTATTTCTAATAGTCTTTTATCTCTTAAAAAATCTAATTGATTATTTAAAGATTCTTCAATATTATTACCAAATACACTTGATTGAACAATATTTAATAAAGCATTATTAATCGTGTCGCTTGGAATTCTTTGCTTCATATCAGTAATAGCTTCTGGAAAACTTTTGCCTAAACTCATTTCTTGTAATGATTTTTGAAATTCTTCGGAAAGCTCTGATTGAATATTTTTAGAAGTAATACGTAAAGATAAAGTTAGATTACGACCGCTTTCTAAAGTCAAAGACAAAACTTCAAAAAAGAATATAGCTTCTTCTTCTAATTTTTTTTCTCTTTTTTTTATTGGATAATCTAAAACGATATATTCACTTAAATAATGAAAAATTACGACAGCAATTGGGGCAATAATATAGCCGTTTTTATTAAAAGCTAAAAATAAGAAAAAGATAGCTAAACTAATTAATAAACGATAATTCAATAAATCAATTGCTTTATAATGACAATGCAATCCTAGTAATTTTATTTTTTTATCAATTCTTTTAATTGATTTTTCTGAATAAATTTTTCTGACTAAACTTTTTTCATTCATTAAATCTTCACCTTTAATACTTTCTTAATAACCATAATATATAATGTATATAATAAAATTACTAAAACTAAAATCATTTTGCCAAGCGTTGTTGTAAATATTGGGGCAAAATAACTTGGATTTAATATATATATTGCCAAAATAAATAATAATGGTAAAAAACATAAAGTTCTAAATACAAAAATTGAAGCACTTGTTAAGCTTTGCATTTCTTGTTTTAGTTTCTTTTTATCAAAAAATGATCTTTCAATAGTACCAAAAACTTTAACTATATTTCCGCCTGTTTTATTTAAAAGGGTTAAAGAACTTGTAATGTATTTAGCGTCATCTAATTTAACTCGGTTATAAAAACGATCAAAAACAACTTCAATACTTAAACCGTATGTCATATCTAAATAAATTTTTTTAAATTCATCGCTAATTGGGCCTTCTAGTTCTTCTTTAACAATTTGGACAGCTTGCATTATATTTCTTCCAGATTTAAAGCTGTTATTCATAATTATAATTGCTTTTAATAAATCTTCTTCAACTTTCTTTCTTTTCTTTTGATATTCGATATTAATAAATATATCCGGAATAAAAAAGCCTATTAAAAAAGATATTAAAAAACTCATTAAAGTCATTTCCATTACTTGGAACATAAATGTTAAAATATTAAACAGAATAAATGAGAAGCCAACAATAAATTTTATAGAAATGTAATCCATGCCACTTATACTATCTTTATCTTCATATTTAATGTGTTTTTCATATTTTAAACCATACTTTTTTAAAAAAACACTTTTACTTAATAAAGAAGATAATTTATGAACAAATTTCCATAAATAATCAGTAATTGTTTCAAAGAAAGATTTTTCTTTATCATGGATACTTATCAAAGCAAAATCTTCAAATCTTTTTTCAAGTTTAATTATTCTTTTTTGTCTGATTAAGTAAATAATAAGCACGATAAGAATTAGGATTACAATACTTTGGGTTATTAAAATTTGCCAAGAATAATTTTCCATGTTTATCTTCCTTTCTTTAATTTTTTTTGTTAAACATAAAGTCGATATCGGTTATACCTTTAGTTGCAATTTTATTATATACTTTTGGAACTTTATCGTTGTACAAAAAGTATTCACCATCAACTTCACCATTTTTGGTTAAACCATTTTGCTTAAAAGCAAAAATTTCTCTTAATTCTAATTCTCCCTCATGAAAGTTTTCTAATTCGGCAATAGACGTTATTTTTCTTTTGCCATCACTCATTCTATCAATATTAACTACAAGATCAATAGCACTAGCAATGTATTCACGAATGGCTTTAATTGGAATATCCATTCCACTCATTAAAACCATTGTTTCTAGTCGATTCAAAGCATCTTTTGGTCCGTTTGCATGAAGTGTTGTTAAAGATCCTTCGTGACCGGTATTCATAGCTTGTAACATATCAAAAGCTTCTTTGCCACGAACTTCACCAACGATAATGCGATCTGGACGCATACGAAGAGCATTTATTACTAAATCTCTAATGGTAATTTCCCCTTCATTATCATAATTGGTAACTCTAGTTTCTAGTGATATTACGTGTTCTTTTTCTAATTTTAATTCGGCAGCATCCTCTATAGTAATAATTCTTTCATTATCTGGAATAAAACTGCTCAAAATATTTAAAAGAGTTGTTTTACCAGAACCAGTACCACCGCAAACAATAATGTTACATTTTCCTTTTACTGCTGCTTCCAAAAACGTTGCCATATATGGGGTCATTGAACCAATTCTAATCATATCGTCAGCACTAGTCATTTCACTTCTAAATTTTCTGATTGTTATAACTGGTCCTTTTGTTGATAAAGGAGGAATAACAGCGTTTATTCTTGAACCATCTTTTAACCTGGAATCGACCATAGGATTAGTTGCGTCAATTGTTCTTCCCATTGGTCCAATCATTCTTTCAATTGTTCTGATGATATGTTCATCGTTAATAAATGATACACTTTCATCTTTAATGATTTGGCCATCTATTTCAATATAAATTTCTTTGGGACTATTAACCATTATTTCAGTAATGTTTTTATCTTCCAATAATTCTGTTAAAGGACCATAGCCATTAATTTCATTATCAATTAAATTATATAAATGACTTCTTTCCAAATTAGATAAATCATAACCTTCTATTGTTTTATCGATTTCGTCATTAATAAATTGATTTAATAATTTATCTTCAGGAATTTCTTTATCAATTAAATTTTCAACTATTTTAGTTCTTAATTCATCTAAAAGTTTTTTATCAGGAAAGATTTCATAATCAGAAACATAATGAACTTTATTAGGTTTTCTTTCAATATTAAACGCTTCAACTAAGCTCTTCTTCATGTTCGTCATCTTCCTTTCCTAAAATATCTGTGGCAATTTTCATCATGACTGTGTAATCTTTATTAAAAATTGAGGCTGCTTTATTTTGAAGGGTTATTATCTCACCATTCATAACATAATTATCAATATTTTTAATGTAAAATTCTTCGGATATGATGTAATCTACATTAGCTTTTAATATGTTTTTTATATCAAAAAGACTAAAATATTTTTTCATTGGTTCACGAGAATTATTTAATATTATATTATAATTGTTTTTGTTTAAATCTCTAAAAATCGAAAGTAAACTTTTCATGTTTTTAAGATCTAACGGATCATTTGTCATGATAAATAAAATATTTTTTACTTCATCTAAGATAACTAGATTTGTTTCATTTAAATTATGATTAGTATCTATTAAAACAACATCATAAAAATATTCGGCTTTATCAATTGCTATTTCAATGTATTTTGAATCTATTTTTGATGCTTGTCGAGGATCTTTAGGACTAGCTAATACGTCAATGTTTTCACTATATTTAGTTATGTAATCATTAAAATTATGAAAGCGATTGTTATTATAATCATCAACTAAATTATAAATCGTTTTATCAAAGGGTTTATTAATCGCTAAAGAAATTCCGCCACTGGATAAATCTAAATCCATTATGAGTACTTTTTTACCAATACTTTGATAAATGCCAGCAAGATTTAAGGTAAATATTGTTTTACCAACACCACCTTTACCAGAAAATATACATATGCTTTTTCCTGTTTTCTTTTTCATCACTAAGTCTCCTTTTTTTCTATTATGATATTGCCATCTTTTATTTTTCCAATTCGGTTTACATTTATTTCATAATCATTAATATTGATTAGTTTGCCAAATATGGAATCTATTTTAGATTTAACTAAAACTGTTACTGTATCATCTTCAACTACAATTTCATAGTTTTCTTTAGGGATCATATTATATGAAAGAGTTTTTTCTAATGAATCAGTACCATTATTCAAAAAAAACTCTTTTATACTTTCATCGACAATTCCTTTGTATTTTTGATAACTATGCTCAATAATTCCTACATCAACTATTATGGCAGTTAAAATCAAAAAAACAGGAATTAAAATGATAAACATAATTAAAGTTTGACCTTTATTATTCATAACCAATCACTCTTTTTACTTCAACTGGATAAGGATTTTCAAATATGATATTTAACCCTGGCGTAATTATTTCGATGTTTTTTGTTAAATAAAAGGTTACTTTTTCATTATCATCATTTTGAATCTCTAACTCTACATCTTTATCATTTATTTTGACGTCATTTAAAATATCGTTATATGTTTTTTTATTTCGATATAAATCAATAACGTCACTAAGTTCATTTTCTAATTCATTTCTTATATAAATAATTTTACCAATATCAATAATTGCCAGCACCATAAATACAAAAATTGGCAAAATTATTACAAATTCGACTAATGCTTGACCCCTTTTTTTATTCATTAAACGTCATTCCTTTTGTAATTCTAATTCTTCTTCACTCATACACGTAGCTTCACCAGGTTTATCTCCCTCAACATAAACTTTATCAGCTATACTACAAGATGATTTAGTAATCGCGTCTTTTAAATAACCGCCAAAATAAGATACTATACTTATAGTAATAACACTAATTAAAGCAATTATTAAAACATATTCAACTAACGCTTGACCTCTATTCCCCATAATTCTACCCCTACTCTTTAATAATTATACCAAAAAAAAAATGAGATAACAATCCAAAAACGTTATTTTTGAATTGCTATCACATTAAATAAAAAGATTAACCAAATGCCAATAGCCATTTGAGCTTTATAACGGTACATTTCGTGAGATGCGACTATTTTATCTGAAAGAGTCACTATCCAACTTTCTTTGTATTTAGGAATTATGTTACTTACAGGAAACATATGTGCTTCAATCATATTTGCCTGTTTTTTGTCAATGTCAAAATATTTTTTGGCATTAATCAAAGCTATTTTAGGATGAACTTTAAAAGTTTCTTTAGTTGTATAGCATTCTGTATCTTTATCTATAAAGAAGTCATGTAATAAGGCTGCCCTTGTTGCTCTTTCATAATCTAAGTGCATTTTCTTAGTCATCATATATGTCATTTTAGCTACACGCATTGAATGTTCATAGCGACTAATTCCATGATGTAACTCATGCTTTAAAGCTAAAAATTTTTCGTTATTTATAATATCATCGACGATTTGTAAAAACTCAGAAGTTTTTTTCAAACTCATATTTTTCACCTCGGACCCTAACATTATATCATATTCTTTTTAAAATGCAAATATGATTTTGTTGGCCTAAATTAGCAACTTTTACCCGCCTTTATTCCACTCATAAAAGCAAAGCCTAAGTTATAGCCACCACAGTTACCATTGACATCTAATATTTCACCGGCAAAGTATAGATTTTTTACTTTTTTTGATTCCATCGTTTTCATATCGATTTCTTTTAATGAAACACCACCACTAGCACACTGAGCCTCATTAAAAGTTAAAGTATCAACTATTTTAAGTGAAAAATCGGTAAGTGTTAAAATAAGTCTTTTTTGATCATTATAATTTAATTTTTGCCAAGTTAGTTCTTTTTTTATTTTTGCTTCTTTTAATAAAACATCTACTAATTGGTAAGGAATTAATTCTTCTAACATTTCATCAAGTGTATTTCTTGAAAATTCTTGACTTCGATCATTAAAAAAAGTAAATATTTCTTCAAATGTTTTTTGACTTAAAAATGGCAAAAAATTAATATGTAAGAAAATGTTTTGCTTTTTTTCTAATAACTTGGGAACCAAGTAACTAATATTAAAAACACATATTCCACTTACACCATAATCAGTTAGTTGAATTTCACCACGATCTTTTGTTAACTCTTTATTTTCATCATAAAGCTTTACTAAAGCTTCGCATCTGATTTTTGCCCAGCGTTTTAGGAAATTAGCATCACTAACTAATTGAACTAATGCTGGTCTTGGTTTAATGATTTTATGTGAAAAAGAAGCTGCTAGCTGATACCCTAACCCGTCTGAACCTGTTTTTGGAGCGCATTTTGAACCACTAGTAATAATAACTTTGTCAAATTTAAGGTTCTCATTTTGAGGATTAATAAAAAATGAATCTTCTTTTTTGATAATATCTGTTACCAAAAAATCTTTTTTTATTTCAACACCACACTTTAAAGCAGTTCTTTCTAAAGCATTACGAACACTTATAGCTTGTTTAGAATAAGGATAATAATAACCATCTTTAATAAAAGGTATTAAGCCTATTTTTTTGAAAAAAGCTTTAGTTTCTTGAAAAATACGATCATCAAAGAAATTATTTAATTGTTCTGGATCATCACTATGATAATTAGATATGTCTTGATTTTCATTCCAATAATTACATTTACCATTACCAGTAATAGTTATTTTTTTACCACAAATGCTGTTTCTTTCAAAAATTGTCACTTGATTATTTTTAGCGGCATTAATGCTAGCAGTTAAGCCAGCAGCACCGCCTCCTATTATTGCAATTTTGGCCATTAAAATTCACTTAACTTTCTTTAAAGCCACATGATTGACATACAACTTCATCTTTTTTTTCGACCATTATCCCTTCACATTTCGGACATAATTTAACTGGCTTATCCCATGACGCAAAATCACATTTAGGGTAATGATTACAACCGTAAAAAATCTTGCCTCTTTTTGTTTTTTTCTCGACAATCATGCCATCACATTTAGGACAAGGCATAATATTTATTTCTTCTTTGGCTTCTTTTTTAATATATTTACAATTTGGATAATTAGAACAAGCGATAAATTCTCCGTATTTTCCTCTTCTTTTAACTAGTGGACTATGACACATTGGACACTCTTCACCAGTTTTTTCAGCTTCCTTTTTTGCCATATTTTTGAAGGCATTTTCCACCATTGGTTCGAATGTATTATAGAAATCTTTTAAAACAGCAATATTATTTTTTTCACCTTCAGCAATTAAATCTAAATCAGATTCCATTTTAGCAGTATATTTTACATTAACTATATCACTAAAAAATTCGGCTAATTTATCGGTTGTTTCGATTCCTATTTCTGTTGGCACAAATTTTTTGTCTTCCATTGAAACGTAAGCTCGATCTTTTAGTGTTTGAATAATTGGAGCATATGTACTTGGTCTTCCTATTCCTAGGCTTTCCATTTCTTTAATTAATGATCCTTCAGTATATCTT
This sequence comes from uncultured Bacilli bacterium, assembly GCA_944364655.1. Classification (GTDB taxonomy): domain Bacteria; phylum Bacillota_I; class Bacilli_A; order RF39; family UBA660; genus Ventrenecus. Next base: position 66,642 of record CALVWG010000080.1, read on the forward strand.
GGTTCAGGTTTGGTAAAATGTTGCTCTTTAGTAATTTCCTTTGAAGTTATTACCCCATCTTTATATTGGGATAAATCTGGTAAAATAGTATCTTTTTGCTCTTCAAAGCTACTATAAACTTTTAAATATCCTGGGAACTCTAAAACAGAACCTGTTGCTTTAAAAGTATAATTATTATTTAAAAGAATTGCTGTTGTATTTAATAAACCTGCTCCAGCCATGATTGAGGCTAAGGCTCTTCTATAAATAAGATCATATAGTTTATATTCGTCACTTGTTAAATATTTTTTAATAGATTCAGGCGTTCTTAAAATGCTTGTTGGTCTAATACCTTCATGAGCATCTTGAACATTTTCTTTCTTTTTACTAACCTTTACTTGACCGACATATTCTTTACCATAATTTTTTTCAATGAAATCTTTAGTTTCTATAACAAACTCATTTGAAACACGTTCTGAATCAGTACGCATGTAAGTTATTAAACCAACACTTTCACTTCCTAATTCAACACCTTCATATAATTTTTGAGCTATTCTCATAGTTTTTGAAGATGGAAAATTTAATTTGCTGAAAGCTAATTGTTGTAAAGTAGTTGTTTTAAAAATTGGCTTAGAATTTCTAGTTGTTTTTTTTGATTCAACTTTATCAATTAAAAAATCTTTATTTAAAGAATTAATTATATTTTCAGCTTCTTCTAAAGTACTTATTTCTATTTTTTTATTATTATATTTTTCTAAATCAGCTTTAAAATCTTTAAAATCTGCTGAAATAGTCCAGTATTCTTTTGGCTTAAAAGCTAAAATGGCTCTTTCACGATCAACGATTAATTTTAAAGCAACACTTTGAACACGGCCTGCGCTTTTTCCACCTGTTTTACTTTGCATTAGTTTACTTAGTCTAAAGCCAATAATCCGATCTAAAATTCTTCTTGTTTCTTGACTTTTTACTAAATCATCATCTATTTTTCGAGGATTTTTTAAAGCATTTTCAACAACATTTTTAGTAATTTCGTTAAATGTAATGCGGTTATAATTTTCTTCTTTTATATCCAAAGCTTCTTTTAAATGCCAACTTATAGCTTCTCCCTCACGGTCGGGGTCGGTTGCTAGGTAAACAAAATCGGCATTTTTTACTTCTTTTTTTAATTCATTAATTAGTTTCTTTTTGCCAGATATAGGAACATATGTTGGTAAAAAATCATGATCAACATCTACACCTAAGCCAAATTTTCCAGTTGTTGCTAAGTCCATTATATGGCCTTTACTTGATACTACTTTATATCCACTACCCAAAAACGCACTGATTGTTTTACTCTTATGAGGTGATTCGACTATCATTAATTTGCTCATTTTTTAATTCTTTTCTTCATTAATATCATTTTCATTTAAAGTATTTTTTTTAGCATTAATTTTTGACTCTAAATCTGCAAAATAATTGGAAGTTATAGCTAATTTACTCATTTGTTTTTTCTGATTAATTTCTTGATTTATTTTTTGAATTTCTAAAGTAGTATATCTTTGGTTAGTTAAATATGTAACTAGTCCACTTCTAGCATCGTATCTAGCAATATTATCTTCCCATGAGCTATCAGCAAAGACAACACGATTAGAGAAATCAGGACTAAACAAATCTTCACCAAAGTAAAATCTTGGATCATAATCTAAATTAAATAAATTAGCAAGGGTTGGTAATATATTTATATAAGATGTTTTAGAACTAAATGTTACCGGCTCTAGTTCACTATTATATATGACAAATGGTGTTCTTTCTATTTCATAAAAATCATGAATGTCATAATCGACTACAGATGCGACATCACTATCTACTAAACCATATGGATAATGATCACCATATAAAACAATTACTGTATCTTGTAAAATTCCTTTTTGTTCTAGAGAATTAATTAAGGCTCCTAAAGCATCATCAGTTACTTTTAATTTTGACATATATCTTTTTAATTCCATGCTATAGTTTGTATCTTCGAATAAACTTAAATATTTATCTCCATAAGTACTTGGTCCATCATAAGGTTGATGAGGAGTTACTGTTGTAAGCCAGGCCATGAATGGTGTATTTTGAGTAAATATTGCTGATGCTTTTTCGACAAACTCAACATCACTAGGCCATTCTAAACAATTACTAGAATCAAAAGATATTCCTAAGTCATTACCATCATAATAAGCCATGCTTCCCATTGCTTTATGGAAAATATCCCGAGCATAATATGTTGAATCTAAATCATGATAACTAGTTACGGTATATTGAGAATTTTTAAAAACATTAAATATCGATGTAAAATATTCATTATTAGGATAAACATTAGATGTACAAGAAGTATTTAAAGCATAAATGGAAGTCATGCCACTAAATTCATTATCGCCAGTCGCACAAGCGTTACGAGGACTATAATTATTTTCCCAGTACCAAGAATGTTCTAAAATTTTACTAAAATTGGGATAATATTCAGAATTTAAAATAATATTATTGACTGACTCTAACATTATAACAATTACATTTTTGCCTTCAAAATAGCCAGTGTATTCATTTGGTTGGGCAATTTTTCTTGACAAAAAATATTGATCTAATGTCTTTTTGGTAGGATCTGTTTCTTCTTTTGTAACTTCTTTCCATAAAGTATCATCAAAAACACGAATATCATTTTCGTCACTTTCGGTGTGTTCAAATCCGCTGTCTAAAAAATAAACGGGAAAAAATAATTGTTTAATATCTAAAAAAGCATAAACGGTTGAACCAAATTGGTTAACAGCGACAGATGAATTTGTTGGCGAAAAAAATAAATATTTATTTAAAACCATTTGAATTGGATTTTGCATAAATGGAATATATAACGTTAAAAAATAAATTATAGTCGTGATAATCATAATTGAAAATATACCAAGTCTATTTTGATATGTATATTTAACTTGATGAGAAAAGTTATTATTTTTTAATACGTAAATCAAATATAAAATAAAAGGCATATAAATAAAATAATATTCAATTTTATAACTAACTAAAAATTCTTTAACATAAGATGTAACTGCGCCAAATTGACTACTTGTTCCAGCTGAAATATAAACACCTAAAAAATTGTTAAAACCAGCTTGAACCCAAGCATAAATTGTTATTAATAGTAGAACTATTATTCTAATAGTTTTTTTTACTTTATTCTTTTTTATAAATGATAAAATTATTTCAATTATTGTTGCAATAAAAAAAGCAGAAAGAAAAATTCTAAAAGTTGCCCAATCAAATATGGTAAAACATTCAACAGCTCGAAAAATAACTTCAACACCAAATATAAAGGCTGTAAAAATAATTATTTCTAATAAAAAATCTCGGCTATAGTACTTCTTCATGAATATCACCTTTATTAATTAAATCACGAACTGGCTTATATGTAAACCTATAATCTTTTGTTGGACCATATTTTTTTAAAAGTTCTAAATGTCTTTTAGTTGGATATCCTTTGTGCTTTTTAAATTCGTATTCAGGATACTTTTGATCTAGTTCAAGCATTATATGATCTCTGGTTACTTTGTCAAGGACACTAGCAGCAGCAATATTTATTGATAATGCATCTCCATGAATTATTGGCATAACTGGTAATTTATAGTCTTTCATCGGCATTGCATCAGTCAAAACAAAATCTGGAGTGATATTCATATTTTCTATCGCCTTTTGCATAGCTAAACGGGAAGCTTCATAAATATTTATTTCATCTATAGTTTTAGCATCAACTATACCTATTCCATAACTTATTGCTTCTTTTTTAATTATAGGAAAATACTCTTCTCGTTTTTTTTCACTTAATTGTTTTGAGTCATTTAAGCCTGGAAGTTGATAGTTTTTTGGTAGGATTACTGCAGCAGCAACAACTGGCCCTACTAGAGGACCTCGCCCTGCTTCATCTGTTCCACATATTAAATTATATCCCTGTTCATATAATTTTTTTTCATAACTTAATAAATCAATTGTTTCTTTTTTCATTTTCGATCAAATGTAATTCCTTTAATATTTTCTAATTTAATATCGTTAACAATTTTAAAGGAAACCCTTTCATAATCAACTTCCCCATTTCGCATTGCCCCAATTTTTTTAGCTATAATTTCATACGCTTCTAAAATATCACCTAATTTTTTTATACCAAAACGTTCTTTTAAAATCTCTGGATAATACTCATTTAATTTTTTTAAAATATGAATGGCAACTTCATCAATTGGTAGTATTTCTTGTTTTATAGCTGTAAATGCAGCTAAATTTAAAGCACTCTCACCTTGATCTAATTTTGGCCATAATATACCAGGAGTGTCCAAAAGTAAAATATCACTTTCTGTTTTTAACCAGCTAACATCTTTGGTTACACCAGGGTTATTACCAACATTAACCACTTTCTTTTTACATAAACGATTAATTAATGTACTTTTGCCAACATTAGGAATTCCTATAACTAAAACTTTAATTTCTTTTTCTTTTAAGCCTTTATTTTTTCTTTTTTCTTGAACATCCTTCATTATTTCATGAGTTAAATTAATTAATTTTTCACATTCGTCATCTTTATTTAAGTCCATTAAAAGAACATGACAACCTAAATTCTCATAATATTTAATCCATTCTTTAGTAACTTTTAAATCACATAAATCCTTTTTGGTCATAATTAAAATCTTAGGCTTATTGCCAATAATATTATAGATATCTTTAATTTTTGAAGAAAATGGAATTCTTGCATCTACAACTTCATAGACAACATCGATCATTGGATATTTTTCAGCAATTAATCTTCTTGTTTTAGCCATGTGTCCAGGAAAATAGTTGATACCGGTTTTATTAACTCCATTATTTTTATTTTCGTTCATTTTAATCACTTCCTTTTTTTATTTCTTTATTATTATATCATATCTGCTAATAAAGACAGCTCTTCTTCATTAAATTTTCTTACAGCAGTTTCTTCTATTGTTTCATACAATTCTATTGAACCATTTGGAATCCCCCATGTATTTGTATCAGTTCTTAAATTTAAAGGCAGTTCTTTTTTATCGTTAACCACTAATGTTGTAGCACCTAAACCAATTAATGGTTCATGGCCAACATATTTTCTTAGATTCATTATATATCCTATAGTATCACTCTTTTTAATAAATTACTTTTTTTCTATCTCATCTATTATTTTTGTTTCGTTTAAAAATTTATCAAAATCTGATTTATATAATTTATCCTGTTTTAAATTAAATTTATCATATTCTTTATATGCTAATTCTTGTGCCACTTTAGCAGATATTTTACCTGCATTATGTAGGATTTCTTTTCCATTAAATTTTAAAAACGCATTTAATTTTTCTACCCAGTCTTCCATTGTCATTGCATTATGATTTTCAGCTTGCATTTGTGCATAGTCTAAATACATATTAACAATTCTATTTAAATCTTTTAATTCTTTTTCACTTAAATAATTTTTAGCAATTATAACATCATATTTATATATTGGTCCATCAGGTGAATTTTTCCATGTTGGTTGTTCTAAATGACACGGTTTTATCATCGTTAATTTCATACTGATAACTAGAGCCAACTTTCAAAATAAAGTTAATTGTATTAGGACAGATATTTCCATTTTCATCAACTTCACCAACAATTATTTTTTCTACTAAATTATTAAAAGTTTCTTCATTAAAATCATTAATTGTCTTAGGTGCTGATAGTATTTCTTCTACTATTTTTAATTGCTTAGAAATATCTTTATTGGTTTTTAACCTATTTTGATAATTGTTAATTTTATCCTCTATCTCTTTTATTTTATCATTAATTTCTTTTTCTTTAG
>CALVWG010000081.1 GCA_944364655.1 uncultured Bacilli bacterium
CCTTCATAATAATCATTTGTATAACGAACATTACCAGTTTTAGAAACATATTTAACTGCGATTGGTTCATCGCTACCATATAAAATATAATTTAATTTTTCTTTTGGTAAATCTTTTAAAGGCATATCCATATCAATTTGATAATGTTCACATAACGCTTCCATTGCTTGACTGTAAGTATTGTTATCCAAATTTAATACTACAATGGCACCTTCATTAATACTTTTACTTTTATCTGGAATAATTAAATCTTCACTAATTTTTAACTTTGTACCTAATCCTTTACATTCAGGACACGCTCCATAAGGACTATTAAAAGAAAACAATCTTGGCTCTAATTCTGGTATCGAAAAATTACATTTTACACAAGCGTAATTTTCGCTCATCAAAATTTCTTCGCCACCAATAATATGAAATAAAACTTTACCACTAGCTAATTTAGTACTATTTTCAATTGATTCAAAAATTCTACTTCTTTCACTTTCTCTTACAACGACTCTATCAACAACTACTTCAATATTATGTTTTTTATTTTTTTCTAACTTTATCTCTTCATCTAAACTATAATTTTCCCTATCAACACGTACTCTTGAATATCCTTCTTTTCTTAAATCTTCTAAAAGATCTTTTTGAGTTCCTTTTTCACCATGAATCACTGGAGCCATAATTTCTAGTTTAGTACCTTCTTCAAATTCCATTATTTTATTTGTCATTTCTTCAATACTTTGACTTTTGATTGGAATGTGATGATTAGGACAATAAGGAACGCCAATTCTTGCAAATAAAAGCCGCAAAAAATCATAAATTTCAGTAATTGTACCAACTGTACTTCGAGGATTTTTAGTAGTTGTTTTTTAATATATTGAAATACTTGGACTAAGTCCTTCAATACTATCGACATCAGGTTTATCAACATTACCAATAAATTGTCTAGCATAAGCTGATAAACTTTCTACATAACGTCTTTGTCCTTCAGCAAAAATAGTATCAAAAGCTAGACTACTTTTACCACTTCCGGAAACACCAGTCATTACAATTAATTTATTTTTAGGAAGTTCAATATTAACATTTTTTAAATTATTTTCTCTTGCTCCCTTAACAATTATTTTATCCATAGTACACCTCTTTAAAGCATTAATATTTTACCACAAAAAGAAAAAATATATGCAAAAATACTATAGCATATATTTGTTCGATATTCAATTATAAATATTTTAATTTTTTAATTAATATATTTAATTATTTTAGCTAGATTTTTAACAGTTAAACCTATTAGCTTAATAACTTATGCAGTTTATAAAAAATTTTTTTGTTTAATTCTACAGCTATTTATAATTCAACATGTACCACTCCTTGCAATAACAATTGTGTAATTAATATTTATATTCTTTTCTCATTTCTAATGGTGTCCATCCATTGTTTCTCCATATTCTAGTATTGTTATAAATTATTATCAAGTAGTTTATTATTTCCTGTATATTATTTTCAGTTATTTCTAATCCATAATCTTCTAACATAGCAATTACAACTTCAACAAATGAATGACCTAATTTAAACATGTTTATCATATTAATCATAATAATTTCTATAACATCTTCACTAATTTTATTTTTTCTTAAATATTGTTTAAAATTTTTTCTAGAAGTTGTTTCTTCATAATAAAAAGTATTATTATATTTAAGTAACTCATTTAATTTTATTGGTTTTCTTTTTATTTCTACTTGTCTACTTACTATGTCATCTAAAATTCGTTCAAACTTGTTATGCGTTAATATGCTATTTACAAAATATGAATTATCATCTGTATGTATATGAGATATATTATCTAGTCTTTCACAGAAATATAAAGCATTTGTTGGTACATCAACAAAATCATCTTTAGCATAATAATAACAATAAGAATCCATTAAATCCCCATATGATACTACACCATATAATTCAACCATTGATTTTAAAAGATTATATACTTTAGTATTTTCATCAATTATTTTGTCAAACTTTTTTAAATCAATTTTTTTAAAAACATTATAAACATCATCAGTTATTGATATATAAAATTTATTATTTCTTCTAAAAATAAATACAATTCCTAACATATAAAGAAAATGATAATTTTCTACGCTTACATAATTATCTTGAATTATACCTTCATTTTTCATAAGTTTTTTTAATAAATCAAATTCTTTATCTATAAATCTTTCCACAACTTCTGATAATTTATTTTCATCAGTAAGAACATTATATATAATTTCAATAAGTTCATTTCTTCGTTTATTACTCAATCTATTTATTAAAAATAAATCACCTATATTTTTCAAATCTTTTACTACTAGAGTATCAAGTAACCCTCTTAAATCTTTTACTATTGGTGTATTTGCGGCATTTTCTAAATTAAATTTTTCTACTTCTTTCATATCTTACTCCCTACATAAATATATCATAATATGATCTATCATCATAATCGTTTATTGAGTCTAAAAACTCTTCCATGTTATCATTTATTTCTTCACATAAAAGTTTATAATCTTCAACTTTTACATGTTCTTTTTCACTCATACATTGGTAAAACTTTTTAATACTTGATGCATTTTCTTTAATGGAAGATTTAGATGCCCACATACATTTTCTTATAAACCAATCATTAAAAAATGAATAAACTTCAAAAATACCATCTTCCATTTTTGCAATCTCATAATAATTTAAATATTCATTTAAATAAAACTTAATGTTACTCAAATGCTTTTTAATTGTCTTAGGTGCTAAATTCTTTTCTTTTAACCAAGCTTCAAATTCTTTAATATAATTTTCATTTCTTTTTTTACTTTTTTCTAATTCTATTTCACAATTATTCATACACTATCTCTACTTTAACAATCTCCTTCAAAATCTTTATTATATCTATAATAAAATAATTCAGCTCCTAAAGAATCGGCATATATTTTTAAATCCCTATAACACATATTTTCAAATATAAATCCAGTAAAATTTAAATCATTTATTAAATCTTCTTTTTTTAATCCCAAAGATGCTATTATTATAGAAGGATCTACTAATTCTATTTTAGGATTGGTTCTTAATTGTATTGATGATCTTAAATTCAAATTGGTTGCAGGTACATATTCTTTAGCTACTTTATATTTATTATTTCCA
>CALVWG010000082.1 GCA_944364655.1 uncultured Bacilli bacterium
AGAATATTATGAAAAAAATATTAACAGTAATTTTAGATGGATTTGGATGGAGTGATAATACCCTTGGAAATGCTGTCAAAATGGCTCCACCCAATAATTTTTTAGAATTGTGGAAAAAATATCCTCATGCTTTACTAGAAGCTAGTGAAGAAGCAGTTGGTTTAGAAAAAGGACAATTTGGAAATAGCGAAGTTGGTCATATGACAATAGGGACTGGCAGAAAAATATTACAAAGTATTTCTTTAATTAAAACTTTTTTAAAAGGAAATGTTTTAGAAAACGAAAATTTTTCTGACATGATAACTTATTTACATGAAAGTGGACGTCCTTTGCATGTTATAGGACTTTTAAGTGATGGAAAAGTGCATTCTAGTTTAGAACATTTTATGTTATTAATTGATGATCTTTATAAAGAAGGAATTTCTAATGTGTTTTTTCATGTAATAAGTGATGGAAGAGACACTGATCAAAAAGCTTTATATACATATATCTCACAACTAGAAAATAAAATAAACGAGACAGGTGTTGGTTATATTGCTTCTATTTGTGGACGTTATTATGCAATGGACCGTGATAAAAATTATGATCGGACAAAGAGATATTATGATTTGTTAGTTAAAGGTGAAGGTCTTTTTACTTCAAGCATTCCTTTAATGATTCAAAAATGTTATGGAAATGATATAACTGATGAATTTTTGCCACCAATAAAAACAAAGGACTATCAAAATATTAAAGATGGCGATGCTGTTTTATGGATGAATTATCGAATGGATCGTTCTAAACAAATAGTTGCTTCTTTAGCCCAAAATAATTTTGCAGATTTTGCTATTGTTCCAATGCCTAATTTAAAAGTTTATTCTTTTTTAGAAATAGATAATAAAATTAAAACTAAATATTTTTTAGAAAGACAAAAAATTGAAAATTCATTAGGTGTTTATTTATCTGAATTAGGTTTGACGCAAGCGAGAATAGCTGAGACAGAAAAATATGCTCATGTAACTTATTTTTTTGATTCAGAAAGTAATGCGTCATTGGAAGGATGTCAAAAATTTTTAATACCATCTCCTAAAGTAGCTACTTATGATTTAAAACCAGAAATGAGTGCTGTTGAAGTTACAAAAAAATGTGTTCAATGTATGGAAAAAGATTACGATTTTATTCTGCTTAATTATGCTAATCCAGACATGGTTGGGCATACTGGAAATTTGGATGCAGCAATTAAAGCTTGTATAACAGTTGATTTATGTTTAAAAATGCTTTATGAAAAAGCAATAGAAAATTTTTATACACTTGTTATTTTAGCGGATCATGGCAATGCTGATCAGATGCTTGATGCTCAAGGTAATCCTGTTACAACGCATACTACAAGTTTAGTTCCTTTTATTATTACAGATGATAAAATTAGTTTAAAAGAAAAAGGCGATTTAACCAATGTTGCCCCAACAATATTAGAATATATGGATATAACGATTCCGAAAGAAATGCGAGAATCAGGAAGTTTAATAAAAAAATAATTTTTAAAGAAAATGAATGTTTAATTACTGTCATTTTCTTCCTTTTTTTTGGACTTTTTTGTATAATGTTTATGAGGTAGTAGACATGATTGATTTGACAAGTTTAAATGATTTACAAAAAGAAGCAGTAATGCATAAAAATGGACCTTGCTTAGTTATAGCTGGAGCTGGTTCTGGTAAAACAAAAGTTTTAACAACAAGAATTGCTAATTTAATTGAAAATGGAGTAGATTCTTATCATATTTTAGCAATAACATTTACTAATAAGGCTGCTAAAGAAATGAAAGAAAGAATTAATAAAATTGTTTTAGATAATGATGCTTTTGTTGGAACCTTTCACTCTTTTGGAATGCGTATAATTAGAGAGAATGTTTTAAAACTAGGTATGAGTCGCAACTTTACAATTTTGGATAGTGATGATGTTTTAAGTTTAATAAAGAAAATCTTAAAAGAAAAAGGCTATGATGTTAAAGAAGTTTCACCTTCATATATTCGTAATCGAATTAGTTTTATTAAAAACGAAATGCTTACTAATGCTGAAATTGAGAAATTTTTTCAAACTGATATGGAAAAAATTGCTTATGAAGTTTATTTAGAATATAATTTGCGTTTAAAACAAAACAATTCGGTTGATTTTGATGATTTATTAAGATTACCAGTTTTATTATTTCAAAATAATCCAGATGTTTTAGAACATTATCAAGATAAATATCAATATATTTTAATTGATGAATATCAGGACACTAATGAAGTACAATATAAGTTGGTTAAATTGTTAGCTAAAAAATATCAAAATTTATTTGTAGTTGGTGATCCAGATCAATCCATTTATCAATTTAGAGGAGCTAATTATAAAAATATTTTAAATTTTGAAAAAGATTATCCAAATGCAAAAGTTGTTTCATTAGAAGATAATTATCGAAGTACTAAAATGATTTTGGATGCCGCTAATAGTGTTATTAAAAATAATAAAGAAAGAAAAGAAAAAAATTTAAGAAGTCATCATGGTGAAGGTTTAAAAATTAAATATATGCGGGCTTATGATGAAAAAAATGAAATTTCTTTAGTTATTTCAGAAATTAATAAATTACTTTTAGAGGGATATCAAAAAAAGGATATTGCTGTTTTTTATCGGACAAATGCTCAAGCAAGAGTTGTTGAAGAGCAATTTTTGAAAGCAAATATTCCTTATAAAGTTGTAGGAAGTTATTATTTTTATGCACGTAAAGAAATTAAAGATTTAATTTGTTATTTAAGGTTAATTTTAAATACTAATGATAATGTTTCTTTAGAAAGAGTTATAAATGTTCCAAAAAGAGGAATTGGGACAACTAGTATTAATAAACTTGCAGCTTTGGCAACACAAGAAGACAAGAGTATGTTTGATGTTTTAAGTTCTTCTAAGGAAATGGAATTTAAGAATTTGATTTTAGATTTACAAAAAGTTGCTCTTTCATCATCATTAACTGAACTTGTTGATGCAGTTTTAGAAAAGTCTGGCATGAAACAAGAATTAGAAAATGATCCTTCTTTGGAAGCAGAACTTCGGTTAGATAATTTAATGGAATTTAGAAGTATTACAGCTAGTTATGAAGAAACAACCGGCAGTGTAGATTTAGGGGATTTCTTAGAAGAAATAAGTTTAGTTGCTGACATTTCTGAACACAAAGAAACAGACGATGTTGTAACTTTAATGACAATGCATAGCGCTAAAGGGTTGGAATTTAAAGTTGTTTTTTTGGTTGGTATGGAAGAAGGGCTTTTCCCTCATCAAAATAGTTTTAATGAAGAAGATGGAATAGAAGAAGAAAGAAGACTTTGCTATGTAGCAATAACAAGAGCTAAAGAACGCTTATACTTATTAAATGCTAAATCAAGAATGATATATGGACAAATAAATAGAAATATGCCTAGTCGGTTTATTGAAGAAATAGATTCAAATTTGATAGAAAAAGAATTTGAAGAAAATCATGAAAAAGTTGTACGTAAAGAAGAAATGTATACTGATGAAGATGTTAACTATAATATAGGTGATGTAGTAATGCACACTATTTATGGACGAGGAGTTGTGGTTGGAGTTGATAAAACTTTAGTAACGATTGCTTTTTCTAAACAATATGGAATTCGAAAATTAATGAAAAATCATAAAAGTATTAAAAAAAGTGGGTAAGGTGTTTTAATGATTGGTAGTTATTTTTTAGGAAATGAATTAACGAGAATTTATAAACAAAATAATGGTTATTTAACATTAATACAAATGTGTTTACCAACTGGTTATAAAACAATTCATACTATATATGATAATACTTTTGATTTTACTAATTATCCTTTTTTAGAAAAACAGTTATCCGACATAGTATCATTGTGTTTAAGATATCAAGAAAAAAGTGGTTTATATAGAGTGTTTTTAGAACAAGAAAAAATTGAGAATAATAAAATTGTTTATGAAATTATTTTAAGTGTAAAAAGTAAAACTATTGAAGAAGGTTTAATTCAGTTAGAAGAAGAAATAAAAAATAATTTAGGAAGAGGAAGATAAAAATGAATGATTTAACATTGGTGGTAATGGCTGCAGGCATGGGAAGTCGTTTTGGTGGTTTAAAACAAATAACTCCTGTTGATGAAGATGGTAATTTTTTAATTGATTATTCTGTTTATGATGCGATTAAAGCTGGATTTAAAAAAGTTGTTTTTATTATTAAAGAAGAAAATTTAGATATTTTTAAAGAGACTATTGGTAAAAGATTAGAAAAACAAATTGAAGTAATGTATGCTTTTCAAAAAATAGAAGATGTACCATCTTTTGTTAAAATACCTGATGGTAGAGTTAAACCTTGGGGAACTGTTCATGCTATATTAGCAGCTAAAGATTTAATAACAGGCAATTTTGCAGTTATTAACGCTGATGATTTTTATGGTTATGATTCATATAGGATTTTGAGTAATTATCTAGCTAATTCTAATGATTTAAATGAACATATTTCTATACCATATCCTTTTAATTTAGTAAGTAGTAAATTTGGCTTTGTTAAACGGGGTGTATTGTTTTATGAAAATGAAAAAGTAAAAAAAATATTAGAATGTAATGTTGGTTATGAAAATGGTAAAGTAATTGCTAAGCCTTTAGATGGTAAAGAATCTTTTACTATTTCAGAAACACATCCAGTTTCAATGAATATGTTTGGTTTTAAAAAAAGTATTTTAAAAGATTTAGAAGATTATTTTGTTTCGTTTATGCATGAAAATATTAATAATTTAGAAAATGTTGAAGCTTTGTTACCAATTTTTTTAGAAGATTATTTAGAAAAAGGACAGATTTCTTTAACTTATAAAGTTAGTAATGGAACTTGGCTTGGAATGACTTATAAAGAAGATTTGGATGAAGTAAAAGAAAAACTTAATGAATTAAAGATGAAAGGAGAATATCCTGATCATCTTTGGCAAAAATAATTTTTAGGAGATGAAAAAGATGCTGGAAGAAAAAAGAAAAAGGGTTTTAGAATTAACTGAGATTTTGGAAAAAGCTAATTATGAATACTATGTTTTAGCTAATCCAACTTTAACTGATCAAGAATTCGATAAATACATGCGAGAACTTGAAAACATTGAAAAAGATTATCCTGAACTTGCAAGTCCATCTTCACCTACTAAAAGAGTTGGTGGCGAGGTTATAGAAAAATTTGAAAAAATTAGACATAGTATTCCTATGCTTTCTTTACCTGATGTATTTAATGAAGATGAAATTAGAGACTTTGATGAAAGAATCAAAAAAGCTGGTTATAACCCTCAATATGTTTGTGAATTAAAAATTGATGGTTTAAGTGGATCTTTTCATTATGAAGATGGCGTTTTAGTAACTGGCGCAACTAGAGGTGATGGTGTAGTCGGAGAAAATATTACGCATAATGTTAAAACGATTCGTTCTTTACCTTTAAAATTAAAAGAAAAAATTAATATTGAGGTTCGTGGAGAAATATATATGCCTCGTAAAGTTTTAGCTAAATTAAATCAAGAGCGAAGTGAACTAAATTTACCTCTTTTTCAAAATTGTCGAAATGCAGCCGCTGGATCAATTAGACAGTTAGATTCAAAAATTGCGGCTGGCCGAGGACTTGATACGTGGATTTATCATTTACCTAATCCTGTTGATTATGGAATTAAAACGCAGTGGGAATCATTAGAGTTTATGAAAAAATTGGGTTTTAAAATAAATCCGGCTAATCGTTTAGTTAATAATATAGATGAAATTTTAGATTTTATTGATGAATATCGAAATAAAAGAGATACTCTTTCTTATGATATTGATGGAGTTGTTATTAAAGTAAATGATTTAAAAATGCAACAAGAACTTGGTTATACTTCTAAGTTCCCTAGGTGGGCAATTGCTTATAAATTCCCAGCACTTGAAGTTTTAACAAAATTAACTGATATTATTTTTACAGTTGGTCGAACAGGAAGAATTACTCCTAATGCTGTTTTGGAACCGGTTATTGTCATGGGCTCAACAATTAGTCGCGCTACTTTACATAATGAAGATTATGTTTTAGAAAAAGGTTTAAAAATTGGTGATATTGTTTCAATTAGAAAAGCTGGAGATGTAATTCCAGAAGTTGTTGAACCTAAGTTGGAAAGAAGAACAGGAAATGAAAAAGATTTTGTAATGATTACTAATTGTCCAATATGTGGTTCCGTTTTAGGAAAAAAACCAGGACAAGTTGATCATTATTGCTTAAATCCTCATTGTCCAGCAAGACATATAGAAGGACTTATTCACTTTTGCAGTCGTAAAGCTATGAATATAGATGGTTTAGGTGAAAAGATAATTGAAGATTTTTTCAATCTTGGATATATTAAATCAATTATTGATATATATCATTTAGATGTTCATAAAAAAGATTTGCAAGAATTAGAAGGTTATGGAAGAAAAAGTATTGAAAATTTATTAGAAGCAATTGAAAATAGTAAAAAAAATAGTTTAGAAAGATTATTATTTGGGTTAGGAATAAATGGAATTGGTGATAAAACAGCATTAGTTTTAGCTAAAAAGTTTAAAACTTTGGATAATTTAATGGCTCAAAGTGAAGAAGATTTAAAAGCTTTAAAAGATATTGGCCCAATTTTAGCTAAAAATATTTATACTTTTTTTCAAAATGTTGATAACCTAGAACTTATAAACAATCTTGTTATGCTAGGAATAAATACACTATATTTAGGTGAAGGTGAAAAATATAGTGAGTTAATAACTGATAAAAGATTTGTAGTAACTGGAACAATTTCCTTTATGGGAAGAGATGAAATAGAAGCTTTGATTGAAAGTTATGGGGGACATCCTAGTAGTAGTGTCTCAAGTAAAACAGACGTTGTAATTGTCGGTGATAAACCTGGAAGTAAAGCTGATAAAGCTAAAGAACTTAATATTGAAATTTGGGATGAAGAAAAATTAAGTGATGTTTTAAAAAATTTAGGAGAATTAAATTAATAAAAAAAGAATAGCTTTTAAAATTATTCTTTTTTTAGTCTTCAAATATAGCGTCTAAATAAAATATTGGCCTTTTTTCTTTGAAATATTGTTTTTCATAATTAGTCATAATATTTGGTATTTTGTTTTCATCATTGTGTAAATCTAAACTAACTCTTTTAAAAGTATACCAATAATTAGATAATGTTTCTAAGGAATAGGCAAATAATATTTTGTTATCTGTTTTTAAAATAATATGTTTTTTCTTTTTAAATACTTTGTCATATAATTTTAAATAATTGATATGAGTAAATCTTTTCTTTTCATCAATCTTTTTAGGCCATGGCTCACTAAATGTTAGATAAATTGTATCTATTTCTTTATTAAATATTTGATCAATTTTTTGAGCATCAATGCAAATTAATTTTAAATTTGGAAGTTTTAAAAATTCTAATTTTTTAATTGCATTAACCATTTTAGATTCGTTATTTTCTAAACCAATAAAATTACGATTAGGATAAGCTTTAGCCATTTCGATAATAAAATCGCCTCTTCCCATTCCTAGTTGTAAATCAATTGGATTATTATTTTTAAAAACATTTTTCCATTTACCTTTGAAAGCTGTTGGATTATCTATTATATAAATTGAGTTTTTAACTATTTGATCTGCATTTTTAATTTTTATGTATTCCATGAAAATCACTTCCTTTGTTTATTATAGCAAATATTTTTATAATCTAAAATAGATTTTTAATTGTGTTAATTAAAAAGTCGATATTCGAATTGGTATAAAATTTAAATTCGGATATTCGAATTGATAAATAGTGATAGACTCATATATTACTCACCACTTAAAATAGAATTGTCAGAATAATAAAGGAGGTAATATATGAGTCGTAATTATTCTAACAAAAATCTAACTTATTTGGAACTTAGAAATGTTGAATTTTATTTAAATCAAAAGAAAGGTTATTCTGAAATAGCTAGAATTTTAGCAAAAGATGAAAGTACTATTCATAAAGAAACAAAAAAATATTCTTCCTTTTTTGGAAAAGAAAGAAATTGCTCTCACTGTTTAAGTAAAGAGAACTGTCATCAAAAAAATCTCTCCAGAAATCATTTTACACACTTTACTTGAAAAGTTTTCAATGTTTAAAGTTTCTGTTCCTACTCTTTATATTTATATTGATAAAGGGCTACTAGATTGTTGTAATTTAGATCTAAGAAACAAAGTCTCTCGAATACGGAACAAATAGTGAAAAAAGAAAGAGAAAATTTACCGAAGAAACTAACGAAGTGGCTGAAGGATTAGATTTATCTTTAAAGTTAGATAAAATACAAGAAGAAGAAAAATTTAACAGATATTATTTTGTTACATGTGAGAAAAACTTATCAGACAAAAAATTAAGAGACATTTATAAAGGATTGTAGAAAATATTGAAGAAACTTTCAAAATCACAAAATCAGAACTAGAAACTAGACCCATACTTGTCTGGACAGAAGAAAGTATTGAAGCTCATTTTTTATCTTGTTTTATTACTTTACTTAGTATAAGACTTTTAGAAAGAAACTTCAAAGAAAATATTCTAATGAATATATTATCAATTTTTTAAAAAAATATCCAAGTATCAGAATTGAATATGATATATATTTACAGAATTTTAAAAATGATGTAATCAAAGATTTAGAAAAAATCTTTCAACTTGATTTATCCAAAAAATGCCTAACTTTATCAGAAATAAAAAAATTTTTCATTGTACAACATAAAAAAACGAGCAATCCCTTTATTTATCGTAATTTGCTCATTTTTGCTGTCAAACTCAAGATTTTGTCATGTCTTTTTTTTGATTTCTTCTATAGTATATCACAATTTTTTATTTGAGTGAAGATTTTTCACTACCTAAACGTCTTACACGGCTATATATTTCTGTACATTGTTTATGAAATTGATTTTTATAATTTTCTATTGGAAAAACATGAACGCCTTTTTTACCTCTTGGAATCGTGTAATCTGGAACCCAAAAACCATAATAATTATAGATAATATATTTTTCGTCTTTTCTTAAATCTTTAAAAAGAACTTTACCTTGAAAATTATAAAATTCTTTTACTAAATACGCTTCATCA
>CALVWG010000083.1 GCA_944364655.1 uncultured Bacilli bacterium
TCCGCGACTCGAACGCGGGACAACTTGATTAAAAGTCAAGTGCTCTACCACCTGAGCTAATAGCCCAAATTTTTGCAATAATCACATCGCTTTTATATCTTACAATATTTTTTTTCAAAAGTCAATACATTTTATTGAATTTTTTCTAAAAATCAGTAATTATGTTGATATTTTTTTATATTTTGTTCAAAATTACGGTTAATATCCATAAAATTGAACAAAATATTCTTTTTATTCTGCATTTAATTTTTCGACTATTTCATCTACATCTATACCATGAACATCACATGCTTCTTCAATAGTTTCCATTTGTGAAGCAGGACATCCTATACAATGCATTCCAGCATTTAATAATATTTCTGCTTTTTCAGGTTCTTTTTCTAGAATTTCTCCTATTATTATATCTTTACTATATTTCATAAATTAACCTCCTACATTTTTATTTGTGATAATAAAATTTTATCATATTTTTTTAAAAAAGTATAGACATTTATAAAAAAATGTTATATTATGTTAAACAATTCAGAGAGTTTTCTGAATAATAAATTAAGGAAGGTGATTTTATCAAAACCTTAATTAATATTTATTTTATATTTTTTATTATTCAACTTTTTATTACTTTATATTCTATTTATATGTTTTTTGATATAAAAATTTTTCATAATCAGCAAGGTTCCAAATTAAAATTGAAAAAAAATTTTTTTGACTAAGGAGGTTTAATTATATTAAAAATTAAAATTATTTTTATTTTTTTCTTTTTACTCTTATCTTCTATTTTTGCATATAACTTCTTTTATCCAATTTATACTTCTAATGAAATAATTATTACTTACGGATTACATCCCTTTGATATTTGTACTAAAAATCCTGAATTATGGAATTTAATCAAAACTACTTTTATTTTTACCTTTTTTATTTCAAATATTGTAATTTTGAATTTTATTTTTGAAAGATTTATATCTAAGGTTTTAAATAAGTTTTTTATAGAAAATAATTCAAAAAAGAAAATCAAACAAATATTGAATATGAATAATGAAAATTTGTCTTTGATCATTGGAGAAACAAAAAATAAAATTCCTGTGATTGTTCCTGAATCAGGTCTTTATCAAAATTTTTTAATAACAGGAACTATAGGATCTGGTAAAACATCATCTGCTATGTATCCTTTTACAAGACAACTTATTGAATATAATTCTAAACATCCTGATGATAAAATAGGAATGTTGATCTTAGATGTTAAGGGAAATTACTACTCTCAAGTTGAATCTTTTGCATGTAAATATGGGCTTTTATCAGATTTAATTGTAATCGGTCTTGATAATAATGTTTATTATAATCCTTTAGATAAACCTGATCTTAAACCTATTGTTTTGGCTAATAGATTAAAAACAATTTTAACTTTATTTTCAGAAAATAATTCAGAATCGTATTGGTTAGATAAAGCTGAACAAATTTTGGCAGAATGTATTAAAATTTGTAGATTATATAACAACAATTATGTTACTTTTTCTGAACTACACAAATTAATTACTTTTCCAGATTATTTTTCAGAAAAGATTGAAATTTTGAGAAATCTTTTTATTTCTTCTTCTTTTAGTAATAAAGATATCTATGAATTAAATTCTAGTTTGGATTTTTTTCAAAAAGAATTTTATAATTTAGATCCTAGAACTAAAGGAATTCTAATATCTGAAATTACTCGTATTACAAATACTTTTATATCTGATTTTGATGTTTATTCAACATTTTGCCCTGATAAATCTAAACTTTCATTTAATGGTTTTACAGATGTTATTAATAATGGTAAAATTGTTGTTTTAAATTTAAATGTTGCTGAGTATAGCTTACTTTCTAAAATTATAGCAACTTATTTGAAATTAGATTTTCAGTCTGAAATTTTATCTTTTTTATCAAAAGGTAATATAAGGAAAACTGCTTTTATTTGTGATGAATATGATAAATATTGTACTAAAACAGATTCTGATTTTTTTTCTGTTAGTAGAGAAGCTAAATGTATAAATATAGTTAGTACTCAAAGCTATTCTTCTTTAAAAAACACCTTAAAAGATGATTCTTGTGTTAAAGTTATTGTTCAAAATTTAATTAATAAAATTTGGTTTAGAACTGATGATATTTTTACAATAGAAGAAGCTCAGAAACAGTTAGGGAAAGAAGATAAGGAAAAAATTTCTAGAAGTTTTTCTGAAAGTGCAAAAGAAACAAAATTTAGTTATATAACTAATACTTTAAATTCTGAAAATTCAAATATTTCTGAAACATATAGTACTTTTACTCAGAATGATTATATTTTTGATTCAAATTTTTTTACACAAGATTTAAAAACTTTTGAATCTCTCGCTTTTCTTTCTGATGGTCAAAAAATTATTAAACCTCAAAAAATTAATATGATTCCATATTTTAGTTTATAAGTTCTATAAAAACTTAAATTTTATTGTAAGGAGTTTTATATGAGAAAAATATATTATAATCATAAAATTACTTTTTATTTATTTTTTATTATTTTATTCACTTTTGTTTTTCTGTTTTCTTTTTGTAATTTATCTATGGCTTGGGGTGATCCTGAATTAGTTAGTAAAATAAATTCAGCTTTTGAAACTATAGAAGATTGGTTATTAAAAATTGCTACACCTGCGGCTGCGGTTGCTGTCGGTACAGGTGTTTTTATGAAAAAGTTTAGCTTTGGCGATGAAGAACGAATAAGAATGGGAAAGAAATTAATTAAAGGTTCTCTTTTTTCTTATGCTTTCATTTTAGCAATTGATTTAATTTTATCTGCTATTAAGTCTTTAATTGATTAAGGAGGCTAAATGGAACAAAATAATTTGACTATTACTCAAACTATTATTGATACTATTAATTATATTTTTGAAACATTGCTGAGTTCTATTGATAATAGTTTATATTCTTTACTTGATTCATTAACTTTTATCAATTCTGATATATTGAATGATAAAAATTTTGAGTCTATTTTAGGTACATCTGCAAGTAATGGTATTATTTTAATAGC
>CALVWG010000084.1 GCA_944364655.1 uncultured Bacilli bacterium
GGTACTTTTGATTACAAAAGCATACAATTCATTTTAAAAACATCTGAAATAATTACGAATGAAGATATAAAAGGCTTGATTTCAGAGAAAATAAATGATAAATTTAGTACGTATAATGAATCCTTGCACGTAACGAGCGAGGATAAAAAAACTGGCTTGACTGCATATAGGTGCGCCAAGCGATTATGGTTATGCGACAAGTGGTGGTAATACTTATAATAGAGAAGCTTGTATGGCAAAAGAATTATTGGCTTGGAGTGATCAGACTGTTAGCGATTGTAAAAATAACGATTGGTTACTTGATAGTACTAAATATTATTGGACTTTAACTACATATATTGGTGGAAGTAGTACTTTTTTAGTACACTATGCTGGATTGGTTTTAGATAATCCTTCTTATGAAAAATCAGAAGTATATCCTGCATTATATTTAAGTTCTGATGTAAAAATAACAAGTGGTGATGGAAGCTATACTAATCCATATCAATTAAGTTTATAAAAAATGATAATTTAATTGACTAAGTAATGTTTTTATTTTAAAATATTTATGTTTTTAATAGATAATTAAATTTTTTAAAGACTTAAGAAATTTATAGTACAGGATGATTTAAAAATAACCTAGATAAAATAAGGCGATATTACCTGTAAAAGCGTTCTTATATTAGCTAGGTTTTTGTTTAGAAGAAAGGATAGATTTATATGTTTTTAGATGAAGTTTTTTTAAAAAAAGATGAATTATTGGGTAAAGAAATCACAGTGCATGGTTGGATTAAAAATCATCGCCCCCAAAAAGATTTTGGCTTTATTTCTTTTTCTGATGGAACGCATTTTTTACCATTACAAATTGTTTATGACAAAGATTTAAAAGATTTTGATACAATTACTACATACAAAGTTGGATCAGCAATTGAAGTAAAAGGTATTTTGATGAAAAGTGAAGGAAGTGGCCAAGAAATAGAATTAAAGGCAACTGAATTTAAGTTATTAGGAGATTGTCCTATAGATTATCCATTACAACCTAAAAGACACTCTAATGAATTTTTAAGAAGCATAGCTTATTTAAGACCAAGAGCTAATTTATTCCAAGCTGTTTTTCGAATTCGGAGTTTAGCAGCTTTAGCTATTCATGAATATTTTGGTAAAAATGGTTTTGTTTATTTTCATGCTCCAATTATAACGGCATCTGATTGTGAAGGAGCAGGAGAGATGTTTCAAGTTACAACATTACCTTTAGAAAAAATAAATGGAAAAGTTGATTATAATAAAGATTTTTTTGGTAAAAAAACTTCTTTAACTGTCTCAGGACAACTACAAGCTGAAACCTTTGCAACCGCTTTTTCTAAAACTTATACTTTTGGACCAACTTTTAGAGCAGAAAATTCGAATACTAAAGTTCATGCATCAGAATTTTGGATGATTGAGCCAGAAATGGCATTCGTTGATTTAAATGGCGATATGGATATAATGGAAGATATGTTAAAGTATGTAGTTAAATATTGCTTAGAAAAAGCTCCTGATGAATTTAAATTTTTAGATCAATTTGTAGAAAAAGGGTTAATTAAAAAATTGGAAAATTTAATTACAAGTAAATTTACTCGTGTTACTCATGAAGAAGTAATTACTATTTTAAAAAATGCTGATGTTAAATGGGAGTTTACGCCAGAATATGGAGAAGACATTGCTAAAGAACACGAAAAGTATATTACAGAATATTTTAATGGACCAGTATTTATTACTGATTGGCCAAAAGATATTAAAGCCTTTTATATGAAACAAAATCCAGATGGTAAAACAGTTGCAGCGGTTGATTTGGAAGTTCCTCAAGCAGGCGAATTAATGGGTGGCAGTCAAAGAGAAGAAAATTACGATAAATTACTAAAAAGAATGCAAGAATTAAAGATGGATATATCTGAATTAGATTGGTATTTAAATTTAAGAAAGTATGGAACTTGTGTTCATTCAGGATTTGGAATGGGTTTCGAACGTCTTTTAATTTATTTAACAGGTGTTGATAATATAAGAGATGTTATACCATATCCTAGAACACCAAATTCATGTGATTTTTAATGAAAGAAGAAGATATTATTGGGTTAGCTCATGGCCTAGCAAGAGTATATTATATTTATAAAGAGAAAAAAACATTACAGAATCAAGAAGTATGGCTAACTAATTTAAAAGCTTATAGTTTTGCATTTAAAAAAGCTTGTGATGATTTTTATGGTGATAACAAAACTCCTCAAGATTGGTTAAGATATATTTCTAAAAAGCAAAAAAGCCGCGGTAAATAGATAAGCGACTTTTTTTATGAGTGAATTTTTGGATATGGTTTTCTTTCATTAGTTAGACCTATTAAATAATCGACACTGACATTATAATATTTGGCTAGCAAAGATAATTTATCAATTGGTATAGTTCTTATTCCTCTTTCATATCTTGAATATTGAACTTGACTAATTTTTAAAATTTTAGCAACATCCTTTTGCTGTAAATCGCGATCTTTTCGAATATCTTTTAATCTATCTAAATTCATGTTAATCACCAACCAATTCTATTCTTTCACATAATTTGAAATTAAATTGCCATTTATTACCAGTTGGTTATATAATATTTCAAAAAAATTAAATTTAAGCGTTGTTTGCCTAAAATGCATTAATTTTTGTTTGAAATTATCTAACAATTGTTTTAAATAGTAAATTTTAGGATTAAAACTACTACTAGCTTTTTTTTATTAATCTTGATATAATTAACAAAGAATAGAGGGTATTATTATGTTTGGAAAAATTATTTATATTAGTGAAAGCTATGCACATTTAGAAAATACTTTAAAAAATAATGAAACCATGGATTTAATGAATGTTCATGTTATTTTTGAAGCTCCAAATCAACGAATATTAGGTGAAATTGCTGAAATAAATCCTGAGACTATAAAAATTCGTTTTTTAGGAGAATATATTGATAATCGATATGTAAATGGCGTTATTAGAAAACCACTTTTATCTAGTAAAGTTAGAATAATAAATGAGTCTGAATTATTAGAATTAATTGGATTTAAAAATGAAAAATCTTTTGAATTAGGACATAGTGCTATTTATAAAAATTATGTGGTTTATCCTAAAATAAATGACTTTTTTTCTAATCATTTTTTCATCTGTGGTAACTCTGGTGCTGGTAAAACTCATGGCATATCAAGAATTATTCAAAATATTTTTTTAGATAAAACAATTGTAAATGAAAATGCTAATTTGTTTTTATTTGATGCTTATGGCGAATATAAAAATGCTTTAAGAGGGATTTCAAATTATAATCCAATTTATCAATATAAATTTATTACTTCAAATGTTCATGATGCTGATGATACACCTTTAGAAATTCCGGTTAGTTTATTAAAATTAGATGATATGGCCCTTTTATTACAAGCTAGTAGTCATAGTCAATTGCCTATTATTGAAAGAACTATTAGATTAGCTAAAATATTTAGTCAGAATAATGAAGAAAGTATTCGTTATAAAAATCATTTAATTGCTAAAGCATTATTAGCTATTTTGTTTAGTAACCAAACTACTGCTCATAAAAAAAATGAAATATTTACAATAATTGAAGTTTGTCACACTGAAGACTTTAATTTTGATTCCAGAATTGCAGGACTTGGTTATTCGAGAAGTTTTTCAGAATGTTTTGAAATTGATTCTAATGGTAATTTTGGGGAATCAGTTTTAATTACGGATTATATTTTAAAACATGTAGATGATTCTTTAGAAGAAACTAAAGAGCCAGAAGTTTATTCTTATTCAATGCTTGATTTTTCGAAAGCTTTAGAATTTACATTGATTAGTGAAGGATTTCAAAATAATAGTAAAGTTTATGATGACGCAATTATGATAAAGGTGCGTCTAGCAAGCATCTTAAATACTAAAGTTGGAACTTATTTTGTTAATAAAGGATATGTTACGCCAGAAGATTATGTTAAATATTTAGTTTTGAAAAATAACAAAAAAGCCCAAATAATTAATATTAATTTAGAAGATGTGGATGATGTATACGCTAAAGTAATTGTTAAAATTATTTGTCGAATTTTATTTGAATATACAAAAAACTTAAAAGATCGGGCTTCAATGCCAATTCATATGATTTTAGAAGAAGCTCATCGATATATTCAAAAAGACAATGATACTTTTTTATTAGGATATAATATATTTGATCGAATTGCTAAAGAGGGACGTAAATATGGGGCTATTTTAGGAATTATATCACAAAGACCAGTTGAAATAAGTGATACAGTAATTGCTCAAGTATCTAATTTCTTAATTTTTAAAATGACTCACCCAAAAGATTTAAAATATATTGAAGAAATGTTACCAAATATTTCAAGCGATGTAATTGAAAAACAAAAAACTTTGCAACCAGGTAATTGTGTAGCCTTTGGTGGGGCATTTAAAATTCCAATGATTATTAAAATGGATATGCCAAATCCTCCGCCATATAGTTCTAACTGTGATGTAAGTAGTCGTTGGACATTTTCTAATAATAGCTCAAAAGAAACTAGTGTAAACTAGTTTTTTATTTGATATAAAAATTGATAAATATTTAAGTGTAGGGAGCTTTTTAAAAAATAAAGGTTTTGTTTCAAAAAACTGCGAATTTACACTTTATCTATATTTTATGATAGGGTATAAATTTTTAGCATTACTATAACTATGCAAAGAAAATAAAATATTATTTAAATAAGTTAGAATTAACATATTAGAAATGTAAGAATCAAATAAAAAATATTTTGATTTTTTGTTTAATTTATAATTTTAGCTAAAATTGCAAGGGATTAGATAGTAAATAAGAATAGTTATTGCGTTGAAAAAACATTTAATTCGGTTTTAAGTATAAAATATTATAAAAAATTAAAGAAAATTTTTTGCTTTTTATTAAAATTAATCAGAAATTTGTTTAATAAGTAAATTTTTTAAAACTCATGGTAATATTTTCATTGAAAAACTCCTTTATTTTATTAACTTTATAGGTATATTATACTAACAAGTTCTTACTTTTTTATACAAATCGATTAATTTAGGCTACGTCATATGCATAAATGGTGTGACTTACAAGTAAAAATGTTACATAAAAAATAATGAATTCTAAGCAAAAATGTTACATGAGAAAAGATAGAAATATATTCTTTTCTTTTTTTTGAATTCTAAGCAAAAATGTTACATT
>CALVWG010000085.1 GCA_944364655.1 uncultured Bacilli bacterium
ATTAGATTTTTCGCAAAATGGAATTATTCATAAAAATGTAATTGATTGGCTATTAGAAAAATAAAAGATAGAAAATAAAATTTTGTTTTTGTATAGGCTAAAAAATGCTTATTTTCACCACAAAATACCATAAAATGATAAAAAGAGGTGAAAATACATATAAATAAATTTGAGATGATAAAGAACAAAGTTTGAAGAATATCAAATTATAATTGGTATTCTTTTTTCTTTTAGATAAAGTATTCTAAATACGAAAATAAGAGCCTCCAAAATTGATTCTTAGGCGAAATAAACTAATAGAAATAGAGTTTTATAATAAAATTATTCCAAATTAAGAGACGTCTAATAGTAGACTCGAATTTTTAAGAGCACCCTGCTAAAAGCCACGCTTTTAGGTGGTTATTGGGAAACGAGAGGTCACCCTGTTCCTGCAAATTTATTTTTTAAAATAAATTTAACAATTTTATTAATAATGAAGCTGAATAATTTTTTTATTTTTTTTTTTTTTTTTTTTTTTTATTTTCATAGATTTTCTTTAAAGATAATGTTATAATTGATACTATAAAATAGTAATTTGTCTAATAGAAAAATTACTAATATATTAACTTTGAATTTTAGAAAATAAAGTAAAAATTTTTTATAATATTGTTATTTAAAAGAAATAATGTTATAATGTTATCAAAAAAAAAAATAGTGATTGAGGTGTAACATGGAAAAATTTAGAGAGGAAAAAATAAGAGATAATAAAAAAGATGTAGAAAATTATAATTTAGAAAAGTCAAAAAGTATACTAACAAGAGCAGAACAAATAAAAAATATGGAGGATATGGATGTTATATATGAAAGATTAGAAAATATATATAATAAATTAGGTGACAACGAGATGTCAAAAAAATATGATAAAAAATGGCACGAATATGTGAATAGAGAAAATATTTAACTAAACAAAAAAGAATAAAATAATAATTTTGTTTATTATAGTAAACAAAATTATTGAAAATAAAATTTTGAAGAATATCAGATTATAATTGATATTCTTTTTTCTTTTAAATAAGTTATTCTAAATACGAAAATAAGAGCCTCCAAAATTGATTCTTAGGCGAAATAAACTAATAGAAATAGAGTTTTATAATAAAATTATTCCAAATTAAGAGACGTCTAATAGTAGACTTGAGATTTTAAGAGCACCCTGCTAAAAGCCACGCTTTTAGGTAGTTATAGGGAAACGAGAGGTCTCCCTGTTCTTGCAAATTTATTTTGTTAAATAAATTTAACAATTTTATCAATAATGAAGCTGAATAATTTTTGTACTGAGAGTTGAATATAGTAATAGTTCATGTTATAATTATTATATCAACTCAAAGGAGGATAAACAGAATGAAAAAATCAATAAACAAACAAATAATAATTCGGATTTTAAGAGAACCAATTAAAGCATCTAATCTTTTGATCAGTATATGTAGCGTATTGTATGCCGACAAGGAATATTATGAAAGTTTATCAAACACCCAATTAAAAGAGGAGTTTGAAACAAAAATTTCTTATTTTATTGGAAAAAATTTTGAGATTGTAAATATTGATAGTATTACAAAAATAATGAAAGACATACAAAAAGTTTTAATACAAAGAATAAATGATATATCTCACAAAAAAAATAAGAAAAATTTCCAGGAACTTACAGTTTTATTATTCGCTCTAGATTGTGCATGTAATTGTCATGCTTTAGAACAGCCTACTTTAATCAATAATGATAAAGTTCAGTTATGCTATGATTTAGCTATGTTAATAGATCAGTGCGCTGAAGAAGAAGAGATAGAAGATTGGTTTAATGAAAAGTTAAAAAAATTAAAATTTTATTGATTTTATTTAATAACATAGTCTGAAGATAATATAATTATTACTTTAGGCTATGTTTATTTATAACAAATATTTTAACAAATTACATGTGGCAGATTATTTATTGAAAGAAAGAAGCCATTAACATCGTTTTTAAACATTTCGCTCGACAAATAGTTTTCAGCATTTTCTACGTTAAGAAAATAAATGGTAATTTAATCTTAAAAAGTTAATTATTATATGAAAAACTGGATAAAAGAATATGATGAAAAAAGTCATGTTCTTTTTTGATTGCAACATTTAGAAAACTAATTTTGGACTCTTATTAACAGAAGAACATTTACCAATAAATGTATATATTTTGCTTGCGAGTGGAATAATAAGAGTGGTGATGCATTTTGAATAATAATAAACAAGAAAAAATAAAAGACACAAAAGTAGCATACAAAATAAAAGATATTTTTGCAAAAAATTCAGAAATAAATGTGAATGAAGTTATAAAAAAAGCCTTTTTGATAAACCTAAAATCAAGCAATTAGAAACAAAACTATGGATTGCACAAAACAGATAAAAAATCGCCTAAAAAAATAACAAAAATCGACCAATTTTTCACAAATTATGTTATAATTATTTTAGGCGATTGCTTAGAAAGTAAAGTTCGAAAAATAATCAGCATCTTGCGTCGTTAGACTACAATTAAAATCAA
>CALVWG010000086.1 GCA_944364655.1 uncultured Bacilli bacterium
TATTTGCATTTATTTTCCTAAAATATCATTAATTATATAAGAAGTTAAAAGACTTCCAGCACTCATAGGAACTGAACAAATGGTTCCTAATTTTTTTTGCTTTAAAGGAGTTTCACTACTCCAAACAACTTTTGTTTTTAAAGCCTTTTTGTTGTTTTTTAAATTAAAACGCAACTTTTTAGCTAAAGGATCATTGTAAGTTTTAGCAAGTGTTGTTATTTCTAATTTTTCTGGATGAGTTTTATTAGCTGTACCTAAACAAGATATTAATTTTATTTTTAATGAAGAACATTTATTTATTAAGAGAACTTTAACTAAAATATCATCACACGCATCAATAATATAGTCATATTTTGTTAAAAATTCATCTGTTAACAAATTATCGTCAGCTTTTTTATTAATAGTTGTTACTAAAATATCGCCATTTATTTGCTTAGCTCTTTCTAAAGCCGCTAATACCTTACTTTTCCCAATTGTGTTATTTAAAGCATAAATTTGTCTATTAAGATTTGTTTCATCATAAGTATCATAATCAATAATAGTTATATTTTTAAAACCACTTCGAATTAGAGACTCAAAAGCATAGCCCCCTACTCCACCTAAACCAATTAGTAAAATATTTGTTTTATTAATTTTGTTTAAATTTTCTTTACCAATTAACCACTCTGTTCTTTCATTCATAAAAATTCTCCCATAAAAAAACCAAAGTAAGTGAGTGTGATAAAAGCCCGCTCGCTCGCAGGTGGGCATCTCATCTACACTTTAGGATCCTAATTCACTTAATGGATTAGTTTTCTACACCATGTAGAGTTCTGACTCCCATATATCACCATAGTCGGTTTTATGAAACTAACTTATCTTTGGTAATTTAATTTTATCAAAAAAAATTAAATTAATCAAGTAATTTAATAATTTTTGCATTTTTTGCATTTTATTTAATAAATGGCAATTTTTCAATTGAATCTGCTTCA
This sequence comes from uncultured Bacilli bacterium, assembly GCA_944364655.1. GTDB lineage: Bacteria > Bacillota_I > Bacilli_A > RF39 > UBA660 > Ventrenecus. The sequence continues at coordinate 972 of CALVWG010000086.1, forward strand.
ATGTGGTATGATGATCTTAATTCAGAAACCCATCTTGCCATTTCCTGAGAAATAATTTTATAAATTAGTTGAGCAAAATTTTTATAATCTCTATTTGCAATATAAGTTGTATAAACATCATAATAGCGGTTGTAACTAAAATAGGTGGCAATCCTTGTTTTATTAAACCGAAAAATAGATTTATTTTGTTAATCATCAATTTCTTCTATTAATTGATATAACTCTTCATATATTTTAGAAGCATATTTTTTCACCTTTTTTTTGGCTGTTACTAAAGAATATCCTTTATAATACTTAATCATTTTAATATCATTTACATCATCACCAATTGTATAAATTTTTCTGCTATCAATTTTTATAAAAGCTTGTAAAATCATTATTGTATATAATTTATTACATTTTTTATTAATAATTTTAATTTTTGGATATTTATATTCAACAGATGATTTAGTTAAATGATTTTTTAAATATTTTTTTGATTGTTCAAATTCTTTTAAATTATCAAAATACAAATTTGCAGAAGTTACTAGATTACTATTAAAAGGATTTCTGAAAAAAATTTTCTTCTCAAACTTTATTAAAATTTCTAAATCTTTTTTTTCAATAGGCATACAATATAATAAATTATAATTACTATCATATAATTCAGCACCATTATTAGCGCATAAATAATTGAAATTAATATTATTTGTTAATAACGTTTTATGTATAGCTTCAAAATGTCTTCCTGTAGCTATACAAACAAGATTTTTTTTAATAAATTTATTTATTGCTCTTATATTTCTGTTTAACGTAGTAATATTATCAATAAAATCATAGTGCAATTCAATTGTATTATCATAATCAGCAACTAATAATTTCATATTATTTTTTTGGTTCAAATGTTAAAACATTTCCAAACTTTTCTATTTTATTAGTATTTCTATTAAAAATTATTGCACCATCATCAAAAATAGCATATACGTTTTTATTTTTATCATTAGCTATTTTTTGTAATTTTTCTAAATATCTTTTGTTATTTATTGAATGAACATCTAGATAAAATGGATCATTTAAAACTCCAAAACCATCATAAAAGGCAAAATATTTATAGTAATTGTTTTTGGCAGTAATAAAATATCTTTTTAGTTGTAATTCAGCCCCAGCACTAAACCCAATAATAATTCCTTTATAATGTTTTATATTGTATAAAATTTCGGTTTCTTGAGTAACTTTGCTATAAAGCATTTCAGGATTACCACCTGTTATTAATAATATATCGCTATTGTCAATAATTGTTTTAAAATTATTAAAATTATCCTTATCATAACAATTTAAAATAAATATATTTTCTTCACTAATTCCTAAATTTAATAATGATCCAACATATTTATTATATCTTCTTCCGCCTTTAGCAAACCATTCATTATCAAATGTCTTTTTATCAATCTCTGTAGGAAAAGTCCAAGCAATAATTACTGCTTTCTGTTTGCGATTAACTAGTTTTTTCAGTTTTTTTTCAACTAGTTTCATTCCCTTTTCGTACTCACTTAATAACACACTATACATAAATTACCTTCTTTCTAATTTTAATTTTTTTACACACTCTTGCATATTTAATTGTCTTTTTAATACATTTTCAACATCATTATAAAAATTGTCGCCTTCTTTTATGGATGTATTTATTATACTATATAATATATTTCTTTTTATACTTGAAATTTTATTTAAATATGTGAGTATTGTTTCATCATATAAAACTTCTTTTTTTTGCCATTTCGTATTAAATAAAATAAATAATTTTCTTAATTCTTCATTATCTATAAAATTTGGATTTTGCAAAATGCTTCTAATATTTGATATATATGGTGTTCCAAGCAGAATTGTATGATTTTTTGGAAACAAACATTTTTCTATTACAGCAACTAGAAACAATTGATAAAGCATCCTATTGCCAGACACAACAATTTTTTCATCTTCTCCAAATGTGTTTAAATAAGTTCCCCATAAAAAATCTATATCAATATTATATTTTGTCCCGTTAAAATTAATTGCCACACCGGTATTTCTATTTCTAGAAATTGTCGTATATGAATTTAAAACAGTTTGTTCATAAGTTTTTATATCCTTATTCAAGTATCTTGGGAGAATTTTTATATCTTGTAATTGAATACCACTTGGTACAAAAGCCAATATTTTTTCGCGATATTCTTTGCAAACAGTACCGCAATGCTTACATAATAACTTACCTTTATCATAATAAAATTTCAAATTATTTGGATTACATGTAATAATTTTATCTTTTTCAATTTCTACAACACCACACTCACATCTATATACTGTAGAATTTAATTCCAAAATATAACCCATTCTAATTAATTCTTCAATATTTTTTAATAACCTTGAAATATTTTTTGTATCAAACCACAAACTGTCATAATGAATATTGTTATCTTTTAATGAGGAAAGATAACTATCTATTATCGCGCGTCTGTCATTGAATGAATCTAAAATATTTATACATTGATAATAATTACAGTCAAAAATATTGCTCAATGTTTCACAAATTATTGGGGTTATAAATTTTCCATAATTATTGCCATCTACTGGCATCATTGGTAAGGTTAAAATTGCTTTACTCATATAATCCACGTAGCCTTTCTAAATCATTTAAAATTTGTTTTTTTAAACATTCTAAATTTTCATCTAATTCTTTTAATGGATAATCAATTATATCATTGTTATGTAATCCGTAATTAATATTGCTTTCATGACAATATACAGTTAATTTTTCTAAATTCCACATATATTTATATATTTCTATAAATATCTTTTTATCAATAATAGTATTTTCTTGAATTGTATCATACATTTCTAACAAATTCAAATATTTAACCGTATTTTTTTCTTTTATCAAAATAAATCTAATGATTGATACATATTCATATATCCATTTAAAAGTTTCGCTTTGATAATAGTGTTTATATTGAGATATGTAATTATTTGTAATGTTTTTTTTACTATTTTCTATAATTTTTTTTAATTTCACTATTTTACTAGTAATATAATTATTATTTATAAAAATCTTTTCTCGATTAAACATTTCATCATAAAATTTATCGAAAATATCTTTTCCTTTTATAACATCAAAACAATGACACCATTCATTATTTTCTTTCTTTATTTCTTTATTAAGATAAATAAATAATTTATTTATATCTCTGACATTTGTATATTGTAAATAAAATCTTCTTTTTTTTCCACTAGAATATGAATATTTGATTTCTCTAAATTTGTATTTTAATATTATATTTAATTTATTTTTGTCCATTTTATTTGTTATCATAATTTTATTTTCACTTTGAATATTAAAAATAAACGTTGGATCAATACAATCTCTTGATTTATTAAAAACGCTAGACAATATATAAGAAGTTATTTCTTCATAAATATAATTATAATTGTTATTCTTATAAAAATAATGCAAATCTATATCACTACTCATTTTATTAGTTCCTCTTGCAAAGCTACCAGATAAAAAAACTACGCTTAAATTTTTTAACTCTTTTTTATACATTTTTAATAAATCATTAATAATATTTACTAATAAATTTCTATGATTTATAATGAATTTTCTCTGATTATTAAAATCAAAGAATTTTATATTGTTTTTTTCAGTTTTGTATAATTCATTTATCATACTATTATATTTTTTTGATAAAATATATATACATTTATAAATTTTTTTGAAGTCTTTTTTATTTAAATTGATTGTATATATATTATATTGATTTAAATTAATAAAATCAAAATTTTTTTTCATATTTTTCATAAATATCACCATATTTATTTTTGTTTTTCATATTTTATTTCATATTTATTTTTTTGTCAAACCATTTATGCATATGACGTAGCCTAAATGTGATTTCTAAGTAAAAATGTTACATTTTTATGAAACAATTATAAGTGAAAATGTTACATAAAATATGATGTAATTAATTAAGTATATTCCGTTAATTACAAGTAAAAATGTTACATCATTTG
>CALVWG010000087.1 GCA_944364655.1 uncultured Bacilli bacterium
CTTCATATTGGCCTAGATCCCATAATTGATAACGATATTTTGGAATCCATACAAAGTATGATTCTATTTCTTCTTCTGGTATTACTGAGCCTGCCTTGTAATTACTTGCTGTACTTTCATCTTTTAAAATGATTGCATTGGCCCATTGTTTATTCTCATAACTATACCATGGTCTTGTTGTGTCTGCTTTTTTGACTGTTCCATCATCTTCTATCGTTACTGCTATTAATTCATCTTTGATTATTGGATCTGCTCCATTTAAGATTGTCTCTTGATATTGATTTGTATTGATATTTTGATCTTCATGAACTAAGCCTGTTCCTTCGATTTTATATGATACTACTTTATTTGTATCTTCATCTGTTACTAAACTTTCATCTATTATGATACTTATACTATATACTTCTGTACTGTTTACTTCCATTTCTTCTTCACTTATAAGTGTTCCATTTGTTAGTTCACTTAATGTTTTTCCATTTTCATAACCACTTACTACTTCTAATGTTTCTCCGACTTGTTTTCTTAGTACTACTTTTACTTTACTATCTTCTATTGTATTATCTTCATTAGCTATTAGTCTTATTGTATAACTTCCTTTTAAACTTCCTGTATTTCTAACACTTAACTTATAATCACATTCTCCTAAATATAAACTGTTTTCTTCTACTGTCATTGGGGTAAAACAAATACTTTTTTCGCTGCTTGTTATTGTCCCTGAAGAATTTTCATAAGTAAAAACTAAATCTCCTGCTTCTACTACTTGATTTTTACTATTTCCATCTATTTTAAAAAACATGGCATATGATAAACTTAACACTACTACTGTTAAACATATTATTATATAACTTGCTAGTTTTGTTTCTCTTTTAAATATATTTTTAAAACTTAAGTTTTCTTTCATAAGACTCACCTTTATTCTTAAATAATTATAGCAAATTATTTATTTTTTTTAAACAAAAAAGCAACCATTTATTCAAAAGCAACCATTTATTCAATGACTGCTTTTATTCTTCTTACTCCTGAACTAGAAGATTCTTCTTTTTTTATTTTAAAATGGCCTATTTCTTTTGTATTACTTACATGTGGACCACCACATAATTCTTTTGATACATTACCAATTTTATAAACAGTTACTTCATCTGGATATTTATCAATAAACATGCATTCAGCCCCACTTTTAATAGCGTCTTCTTTGCTCATTGTTTCTTTTTCTACAGGAATTTCTTCCATAATCCATTCGTTAACTAGATTTTCAACTTTTTCTTTTTCTTCTTCAGTTAGTTTATGATCACAAGGAAAATCAAAACGTAAACGTTCTTCTGTAATATTACTTCCTAATTGATGAACATCTGGGCCAATTACTTTTTTTAAGGCAGCATTTAGTAAATGCGTTGCTGTATGATATTTTGTTTCAATTTCACTATTTCCTGAAAGACCACCTTTAAATTTACCTTTAGAAGCTGTTCTAGATTTTTCTTGATGTTCTAAAAATCTTTTATTAAATCCTTCTTCATCAACTTCCATATTTCTTAATTTAGCTTCTTCTTTAGTAAGTTCAATTGGAAAACCAAAGGTATCATATAAATGAAATGCTGTTTCACCATCAATAAATGAAGAATTTTGAGCAACTTTTTCAAAGATTTTTAATCCTTTTTCTAATGTTTTACTAAACTTAAGTTGTTCTTGTTTTAAAACATCTAAAACTATGTCTTTATTTTCTTTTAATTCACTGTAGTAATTTTGATATTCATCTATTACTACTAAGGCAAGTTCTTCTAAAAAGTTACTGTGAATATCCATATCTATTTTACGGGCATATCTTATTGCTCTTCTAATAAGTCTTCTTAATATATAGCCTTGATCTGTATTGCTTGGTTTAATATGGGCTGGATCGGCAGCGATGAAAACACTTGTTCTTACATGATCCATAATAATTCGCATAGCTTGTTCATTTCCTTGATAAGTTTTACCACTTATAAGTTCTAATTTTTCTTTTAATGGTTGCCAAATACTTGTTAAATAATTATCATCAACGCCTTCTAAGACGGCTACTACTCTTTCTAAACCCATTCCGGTATCAACGTTTTTTTGTTTTAATTCAGTTACATTGCCTTTATCATCTTGATAAAATTCCATAAAAACATTATTCCAAATTTCTACCCAACGGTCATCTTCTGGATCAAACTTTTCAGGAATTTGATCATTACTACGCCAGTAAAAAATTTCTGTATCACCACCACAAGGTCCACTATCACCTGGTATCCAAAAATTATCTTCTTTTCCTAAAAAAGCTATTCTTTCTTTTTTGATACCTAATTCCATCCATCTTTCAGCCGAAATTTCATCGCGTGGTATTTTTTCGTCACCTTGGTAAACTGTAATTGCTAATCTTTCAACGGGAATTTTTAAAACGCTTGTTAAAAATTCAAAACTATATCCGATACTTTCTTTTTTAAAATAGTCTCCTAAACTCCAATTGCCTAACATTTCAAAAAAAGTGTGATGTGTTTTATCGCCAATTTCTTCTAAATCTGTTAATCGAACACATTTTTGGTAATCACAAAGTCTTTTACCATATGGGTGTGGTTCTCCCATTAAATAAGGAATTAAAGGCTGCATTCCAGCTGTATTAAATAATACTGATGGATCATTTTCTGGAACTATTGGGGCACTTGGAATTTGTTTATGACCTTTGCTAACAAAATAATTAATAAATAAATCTTTTAAATTCATTACTCATTCTCCTTTACTATTTTTTCTAAAATTTGTTTCATTTCTTTTTCACTTTTATTTTTTATAACATAATCAAATTTATCATAGCTATCTAAAGCATGCTCAGTATTGTGGGCACTTTCTTTGCTAGTTAAATCGTAACTAGCTAAATTATTTTCAACTTTTATTTTAATTGGTTTAAATTCTTTTAAATCATCCAATTCTTTTGGCATTCTAACATCAGAAATAATTACATTATCAGTAAAATGTTTATATATTTCTAAATCTTCTTTCATTCTTTCAACAAAGTATGTATCTTTTTTTAATTTTCGTACAAACTCTCCCATGTCTTGTAAAAAAGTTCTTGGTTTTGGTTCACTTACCATATCCCAGCCGATTAAATCTTTGGCAAATAATTTAATATATTTGCTATACTCTGTAATAACTGCACTTTCATGTTTCTTTTCCAATATTTCTTTTAACAATTGGGCGGCTTTAGTTTTGCCACTTCTTGCTTTTCCAGCAATTAAAAATACTCTCATAATACTCCTTTCTAAAAATAAAAAGGATGATACCAAAGGAGTCTATTATAGACGGTACCATCCTTAATTTAACTTTCTTTTTTAACGAGTGTTACCCGATTTTATCTCATTAGACAGCAAAATATTTTTTTCTTTTATAGAACTTCCACCAACATCTACTCTCTTTAAAAATACTAAAAATATTTTTTCTAAATCACTGATAAACATAAACATATATTATCAAAAATTTTTTTCTTATGCAACTAATTATTATTTTCTTTAATGACAATATTATCATTGTCATAAAATAGATTGTATTTTTCTTTGAAAAATTTCCAAACTACTTTGCCTAAAGCTATACAAGGTGTTGCCAAGATCATTCCAATTATGCCAAAGAAATGTTCAAATATTAATAAACCTACTATAATTGTTACAGGATGTAATTTCATTGTTTTACTCATAACAATAGGTTGTAATATATTATTTTCAATTAATTGAACTATTACAGCAACAATAATTGTTAAAAAACCAATTAAAGGACTTTGAGCAAAGCCAATAATTACCGCAACAATTCCACCAATGTAAGGTCCAACATATGGTATTAAATCAGTTATTCCACATAGAAGTCCAAATAAAAGAGGTGCTTGTAAGCCAACAATCCAAAATCCTATACTATCACAAACAAAGACCATTGAGGCAACTAAAAGAGTTCCATTAACGCTTTTTCTAACTTCTGTCGAAATATTAGTTATCAGTAAAGATGCTTCAAAGCGATTTTTTTTAGGTAATAATTGTAAAAGATGACCATTAATTGCATCAAAATCAATTAGCATATAAATACCGATGACTAGCCCAAAGCAAATTGTAACCATTGATGAGAAAAATCCACCAGCAAAGTTCATTATAAAAGTTGGCGCTGAAGTCATAAAGCCATTAATATAGTTTGTAACGGTATTTATTATTGAATCTTTTATTGATTGTAAATCAATACCTTGAACATCACCAAATTTAGCAAATAAATTATTGATAAAATTTTCTAATTCTTTAAAAATTCCCGGTAAGTTACTAATTAAAACTTGTAATTGCTCATAAATAATAGGAATTAAAAATCTAATCAAAACCAATATTATAAAAAGAAAAACTGAATAAACGATAATTGTTCCTAAGGCTCTTGGAATTTTTTTCTTTTCCATTTTTACAACTAAAGGATTCATTAGCCACGCTAAAACAAAGCCTATAAAAAATGGTGCTAAAACACTTAATATATTTAAAATAAATTTTAGTATTCCCCATTCCCGAACAATGATTGTTACAATTAAAACCATAGCTACAACCATAGCTATATAAAATAAATGTAATATTTTTTTGGATAAACTAACTACTTCATTAACTTCTTCCATATTTAATTTATCGTTTTGTTTAAAAAGTTTCATAAACTCCCTCCGTTATAGTTATTATATCACAACGTTTAAAAAATATAAAAAAAAGAAGGCCTTTAGACACTTCTTTAACTTTTTTAAAATTGTTTTTTGTTATTTTCTGGTTCTACTTTTTTTGGTAAATCCATAATTTTAGGCAATTCTATTTCAGGACGAGCTGGCGTTACAACTTTTGGTTCTTCTTTTTCTCTATTAACATAAACAGAACTAAATACTGATGGCATACTAGCTTTAGGTTTAATATTTTCAGGGGCTTTTGGTATTTGTTCTTCAGTTTTTAAATTATCATTTTTTAAATCATTTCTATAATTATAATCAATATTTTGGTTATAATCGTTATTTGGTTCTTGTTTAACTTCAGGCATACTTTCTTTTGTTACATTATTTTTGTCGATATCTGCTAACTCTTTACTAATTGCATCAGCTAATGCATCAAAATCAAATTCTTTTTTTTCTGGAACAACTTCATTATCGGCATTATTATTAGGTATATTATTTTCTTGAACTTCATTTTCTTTATTCATTGATGGAAGTTCGCTGTTTAAAACAACATTTGTTGTTAAATTTTTGGAATTGTCTATATTCATTTCATTAGGAATATTATTATTTTTTTCTACTTCAAGATTATTTTCAATATTATTATCAGTTATCGGAACTTCTACTTCATGAGCTTCACTATTTTCTTTAAAAGTATCAACTGTGTTTATTTTTTTTGTTTCTTCTAATTTTTTTTCTAATATCTTTTTCTTTTTTTGATCTTTCATTCCTAAAACTAAGACTAATAAAAACAAGAAAATTAATATTCCTATCACACCAAATAAATAAAGTCCAAAATTATCAATGCTATATAAACTCTCTAAAAAATCCATTAAAAAATCACCTTTTATTCTTTTCTATTCTAAAAATAGAATATCATAGACAACTTGTTAAGTCAATATTTTTTTGTTTCCTTCTCTATATCTTTATGATTAATTTATGCATATATACCTAATTTTATATTTAATTTAAATGGTTATTTATTTTCCTTTTTAAAAATATAAATATATACTTTCTGAATCATTGTTACATGTTATACTATAAATTTTATAATCAGTAATATCAATTTTACAATTCATAGTATTTTTAGTATTTAATATTTTTTCTAATTCAGCATTTTTATTAATTAATTCAGCAAAATTAAGATTTTTCTCAATAGTTTTAGTTCCAAAACCAACATCATTTTCGATATATGGTAAAAAATAAGAATACAAATTTAAAGCATATTCATAATTACTATTTTCATCGCTAAATATAATTTTTTGATTTTCATAATAACCAGAGTATCCTAAATCTTGAGTTTCGTTTTTATATAATAAATCAAAATAGTAAAAAGAAGGAGAATTTTTGTATAATTGATTTTTAAAATAGTCTTTAAAGAAGAAAATACTTAATATTATCAAACTTATTAGCACGATGATTATTAATACTATTATTAATATTTTTTTCATTTTTTTATTCATACTTTTCTCCTCCATTTTACGAATATTTTTCATGATTATCACAATCATTTAAGTCGGTAATGACTGTTCCGGATAGTCCTCTTGAACCGTAATTAATTCTTATTAACCGGCAAGACAAATCAGCGTTATTTCTTGGGTCTTTGTAAGATTTATTTGGTAAATAACCAGTTGCGATTAAATGTTCAACTGATACAACTCTTACAGAACTATTATAAATAGTTGTATAAACATATTTTCCATTATAATTTTTAGCAAAATTGTAAGCGGCATTTTCTAAAACTGTAGAAAGTTCATTATATAAATATTTATTGTGATTATTACAATCATTGACAGTAGTTAAACTAGCACTGTAAGCATTTTTATAATTTTGATCTAGTTTAATTAATTTACATTTTACATTTTCATTTGTTGTTGGATCAATATATGTTTTATTTGGCAAATAGCCAGTCGCAATTAAATGATCAATTGATACGACTTTTTTATTACTACTACCAATAGTTTCGTAAACAAAAGAATCATTATAATTTTCAGCAAAATTAACTGCAGCTTTTAAAAATTCAGATTTAGTATTATTGTAATCTATTCTTTCTTGTAAAATACAATCTGTTTCATTTGAATATTCGGCATTACCAAAATAATATCCTCTTCGACTACTATAGTAATATTTTAAATTGATTTTATTACATGATAAATCTCTTTTTGTTCTAGGATCTAAAACTTTACCAGAACTATTCAAATAGCCTTTTGCTACTAAATATTCTACGGTTACATAGCCATATCCTCTTAAAGTATCAATTTCATTTTCGCCAGCTTTTTCGGCTGCTGTTTCTATTTCTGTTATTAAATTATAGTAAGCTTTTTCATCAGCAGCATGATAAATATTGTATGGATTAGCTAATGTACCATTTCCTTCAACAAACTTTAAATCATTTCTTAAAGTTATTATTGGGATAAGAGGTGCTTTTAAGCCATAATAAGCAAGAGCACTACTTTTTCTATCATAATTAGAATCTACTCTAGTTGGACTAGTTGAGCCAATAGACAGCCACGATAATTTGCTACCATTAGAAGAATAATCAGAAGAACCATAGCTTGCCCAGTTTAAACCATAATAAAGCCAACAGCCTGATCCGACTAAATATTTACTATTTTCTATACTGTATTCATCGGGATAGTGATTACAACTTTTTCTTTCTGTTTCTCGGCAAGATGTATAGTGAACGGCGCCATAAAAATTATTATAACCTTTGGCCTTTAAAGCGGCTAATTGACTACCGTGTTTAGCTACAACACTTAAATTTCCAACATAGTTTTCTTCAGTTCCGCGATTATCACACCCTCTAGAATTACTACAATAATAAGGATCAGTGCTCATTCCAGCTTCATAACCAACTGTTTCAGCTCTTGTTCCGTATTCACTGTTTAATATTTTTTGGGCTTCGGCTAAAAGATTTGAAGCAATTGTCCAAGGATTGTAAGTGGTGCTAAAATAGTATTCAATTACTGTTTCTGGAATAACTTTAACAACGCCATTTTGGTTGGATAAAACTAGCATTTTTATGTTTTCAGCACTTGATGGTGTTTTATAATAAATTACCTCTCCTACTTGTAATTGACTTGGGGTTACATAGCAAGCTTGGGTATTACAAGTTTTAGAGTCTTTTCCTGTACTACAAACGGTATTTGTTTTTGTATCCTTCATTTGATATGCTCGGTATTGGATTCCTCCACCACAGGTTTTACTACATGTTCCATAGTTACTTTCAGTATAGACTTTACTTTGGTTACTACAATCTTTATAAACTGTGTATTTAGCTTCTCGATTAACTATATTTCCAGCACTATCTTGAATACTTAAATAAACTGTTCTTGTTCCACCATCTAAACTACCACTTAATCGCCAATTTTTGGTACTACTATAGTTTTCCCAACTGCAGCCTGATAAATAACCAGTATTTGATATACACATTTTTAAACCACTTGTACCATTATCATCACTAGCACTGATTGTTAAGGTTGTATCTAATGAATTATACCCATTTACTCTTGATTTAACGCTGAAACTATTTATTACAGGAATACTTTTATCTACCCCACTGACCGTTATTTGATTTTTACTATTATCTAAATCACTGTCACTTGTTTTATTGCCAACTTTATCTTCTACACAAATATAATAACTTCCATTTTCTAAATATACACTTTGAATTCCATTTTCAGCTAGTTGTTTATTACTTTCAAACTCCGTACCATTACATGTTTTTTCTTTAACTATAC
>CALVWG010000088.1 GCA_944364655.1 uncultured Bacilli bacterium
AATTTATTTGGTTTAAAATTACTTGTATGCATTAAGTCCCTCCTAAATCCATCTGCTCAATCTCTTAATAATTGAGCTTTCAAAACACCATCTTTTTTTAAAAAACGAAAATTTTATTAAATAACAATTCATACCATTTCTATTGAATGCTACAATTTGTTTTTTTATTATTTTTCCTTTTCCATAAATTGTTTCTACATTATCGCCAATTTCATACATCGTAACGCACCAAATACTTCTCTATATCAAATTGTTCTTTTGTTACTATATCTTCAATTTCTGATTCTAAAAAGCCATATATATAATTATTGCCTGTATATAACCATATACGACCATCTCCATCTTCACTTATGTGGCACACCGGACTTCCATTAACATAGTCTCCTATTTTTATTAAATCTATTAAGTTATAACTTGCTTTAAGTATATCACTCACTTTAACAACATCTTCATTAGACAATATTACTAGATTATCTGTCATAAATATATCTTTAGATAAATTGACAGAATATATCTTTCCAATTTTTTGCTTACAGTGATATTTATATCTTGCATACATATTTTTCTCTAATTCCATATTAATCCTCATCTTGCCATTTACGACTAGTGTAAAATTCAGCCGCATCAGATTCATTTACAGTATCAAATAAATATCTTAATTCATCTAATACATCTTCCATTTTTTCTTCATTATATTTTAAATTTTTTAAAGCTAATAAAACATAGCCAATAATAATATCGTTATTCATATTTTTCCTCCTTCTAATTTTTTTCTAATATCTTTAAGTATTCTACTTTTTCGAAAAGAAATATTTTGTTTAGAAACTTTAAGCTCTTTAGCTATTTCCATTTCAGTTTTCTTTTCACCGTTAAAACCATAATAATCTATAATGATTTTTTTATCTTTGTATGATAATTCATTTAAAATGTTCTTTATTTTTTCTATAATAATATTTCTTTCTGCTTCTGATTCCACATTCACTCTTGTGTCCGGAATAACATCTCCAAAATATCCATTATTTAATCCTAGTACCGGTTCATCTAAACTAATAATATTTTTGGGTCTCTTTCTTTTAGGCATATTTTGTAATGTCAAATATCTATTTATGCTATTTATAATGCATTTAATAAAATATGTATTTTCTTTATTTGGCATTTCTGGTTTATATGTGTTTATTGCTTTTACCAAGCCTATTAAACCTGCACCATACAGTTCATCGGTCATATGTTTTAAATTAATTTTCTTTATGTACCAATAAATATAAATTTCATTGCGATAAAACATATCTTCTTTTTCTTGATCATTCACTTTTTGCCTCCTATGTAAATTGACTCTCTAGCTTTATCAATATCTTGCGTATCCCACATAACATAAAGCAGTGTTGTTGCTGGTTCATCATGATTATACATTTTCATGAGAGTAATTAGATTACCACCATTTTTAATCCATTGATATCCGAATGTTTTTCTTAAGCTATGCAAGCCAAATGTAAAATCAATGCCACATGCTTTAATTACTTTAGGGAATATCGTATTTTGACAATTCTGTCTTGTTATTGGATAAATAACATCAACTGTAATTCCATTATGTGTATCTTTTTTCTTTTGCCCCATAAATAGATATTGATTATCTTTTAGCTGATATCTGTTAATGTATTCTAATATCTCTTCATGAAGATTCTTATTCATCTTAAAATGTTGCCATTTACCAGTTTTATTTTCTTTAATTGACACATATCCCTTAATAACATCTTTTACCTTAAGTTGCAACAAATCCTCTGCTCTAAATGCTGTGTTGAAACCTATAAGAAATAAAATATAATTCCTATGTGCTTGATAAATTTTTATATCACTTTTAGCTAAATCAATTCGTGATCTTAAATAGTCCATCACCCGTTTTAATAACTTATCGTCTTTTATTGGTAATGTTTTATCTTTTCCAGAATCAACTTTAATTCTTCTATGATACGATGCCATTTTTTAATTCTTCAGCACATTTTTCACAAACATTTATTTCTTTAATGATTTCTTTTCCATAACTGGTAATCACTTGATTTTTTTTAAATGGATGATTATTTTGATACACTTTATCACGATATTTTATCGGATGTCTTGTTAATTTCTCTCTAGGTTCAGTTATTTTATGACACAAATCACATTTAAACATTTTTTACCAACTCCTCAATTTTAGCTGTTTCTGGTAGACCGAGCGCCCATAAAAGCGATGCTATTTTTCCTTCTTCATAAAAATGCATATTATTATATTTTTCTTCTTTAGTATTCGAAATAAAATTTATTTGTTTTATTATTTCTGTTTTCTTTTTTACACCATTAAAATCTTCTTTCAACAAATCATTTTGTTTCGATAATACTAAATTGTTTGTTTCTAATTCCAATACATATTTTTGAACATCTGCAGGCAATTTAGAAAACACATCATCTGGCAATTTACTTCGCATTATCATCACCTATTTCCTTAAGCATCTTGTTTACTTGAGCATTTTTAGGACCTCTAATAATCCTCGAAGTTTCCATTTTTGGATTCTTTGGATTTCTACAATGCACTACTCTGTACTTATCACTTTTAACTTCTATAAGTTCTTTTTCTAATTCTTTAATTTTTAAATTTTTTTCTTTTATAACATCTTTTAAATCTTTAATTTCTTTTTGTTTTTTATTATTACTCGCTTTTAATCCGCCGTTGGCACCGTGTGCTTTTTTTAGTTCTAAAGATATCTTTTCGTTTGATAAATTAACCGCTGATAATTTTTTTATTTGATCTTCTTTATTTTTTAGATTTTTTTCAAAATCTTCCTTTGCTTCCAGCAATTTATATTTTTCACCAGAAATTTCTTTTTGTAATGATTTTATTTCATTGTTTAATATAGCAATATTTCTTTCTAATTCTCCAACTATTTTATTATGCTTTGCTTTGGTAACTAGCATCTTCATCAACTCCTTCTTCATTTAGCCAATCATATTCCAGCAATTCATTTGGTATATCTTCTGTAGGATCATCTCGTGATTTTTCATTTTTAGGAAAATCACTTAATTTTCTAATCCCTTTTGCTTTCCAGTTATTTAGAATACCTTCAAGATAAGCAATATTCTTCACATTATTAAAGACTGAAATTTTAATTGCTCGTTTAATTACCCCGAGTTCAAAGTCTTTAGCAAATTCATTTAGTTTGTTGTACTCGATTTGGCAAATCGTTCTTCCATAATTCTCTTCTAAATATGAATATAAATTATCTATATCTATTTCTTTATCTATTTCTATTTCTTCTTCTATATTGTCGTTACTATTTTGTACATCGTTGTTACAAGTAGTTACATCATCGTTACATTGTAACAATTTTAAGTTTTCCTTATGCTTCAATCTCCATTTCCGAACACGAGCAGCCGATTCACTTTCTTTACCTGTTAATTTAGGAACATCAGGTAAAAAAATAGTTTTATCTGATAATATTTTAATCATTCCTAATTCTTCAAATATTTTCATTCCGGAACGAACAATATCTATGTTTGTATCAGTTATGCTGGCTAACATTTCGTCGTTATATGGAATCGTTTCGGTAAATCGTAAATGACCAGCAGACTCTATACTTTCTAACATTAAAGAAATATAAAGAAGCAAATATTCAGTACCATTTGACATTTTTCGTATCACACGCATTTGGGGTGTTTTTAAAAAATCTTTATAGAATTTTAACCAATATTTAGTTTTATCCATTTTTCCTCCTAAAATTTTTTACCCCCTAGTTTTCCTGGATATATAGAGGTTTAAATTGGTTAGATAGGTTTCTGTGTGATAAATTAATTTAAACCTCTATATATCCAGGAATTTCTCTCGAGGACATAATGATGAATGTGCAAGTAGAAAGGAGGTGATACTTTAACCTTGGGTTAACACCGCTCACATTCATCACTATGCCCTCGAAAATTATTGATTATATGATTTCTATCGAAAAAATTTCTTCCGTCTTAAAGATCATATCTTTACCATTAATTTTGACTTGAAAATATTGCTGGGAAAGAAATTTTCTAATTTTATTATTTTTAAAAATTCCATGCAATTTTAAAGATAGAATTGTTCCATTTTTAAAAGTTATTCTAATTTTAAAAATCCTACTCTTTAGAATCATTGCTTTCACCTATCATTCTTTTTTGAGTTTTTTCGTTCCAATACCAAATTGGAATATAGTTATCAAAAACTTTGATATTTGGATATTCTTGTTTCATTTCAATATTCATTTCTTCAATTTCTTTATAAGCTGATGATCTACAAATACCTCTGATTATTGCTATATCTTTAGCTGAATAATATTTTTTTTCTACCATAATTACCTCCGATACTGATTAACTTCATAATAGGAACAAGTATATCCTCTATCTGAATCACATTCTTTAGCTAATTCATTAAATTTGTTAATT
>CALVWG010000089.1 GCA_944364655.1 uncultured Bacilli bacterium
TAAGTCAATAATTTATTAAGAGACATTTTCACTAATTATTAGCGAATTTACTATAATATAAAACAGAGACATTTTCACTAATTATTGTTTACTAAAAATAGAGACATTTTTAGTAATTATTCACACAAGTTTTTTATTTATAATATAAATTATTGACAGTTTTTTATTTATAATATAAAATATATTTTAAAAAATTCAATAATTATGTTATTTTATAAATTTTTTTGAAAATCTTTAAACTCTTGATTTGTTTCTAAATCAGTTTTAGCTAAAGACTCTAACAAAGTTTTTTGTTCTCTTGTTATTTTATTAGGAATCATAACATTAATGACAACATATTCGTCACCTTTTCTTAAAGAATTAGGGACTTTTAAACCTTTTCCTTTTAATTTGTATTTTGTTCCATTTTGGGTTCCAGGTTTTACTTCCATAACAACATTACCATAAATAGTTGGAACTTCTTTTTTAGCACCTAGAATAGCATCAGTTATAGTAATAGGCAAAATTATTGTAAGATCTTCTTCGTCTCGAATATATAATTTACTTTCTTTAACATGAATTTCAAAATAAATGTCTCCATTACTTCCACCATTTATTCCTGCTTCACCTTTTCCGCTAATTCTAAGTTGATGCCCTGTATTTACACCTTCAGGTATATGTATTGAAATTGTTTTTTTCTTTTTTTCTTGTCCAGTTCCATTACAAACTTTACATATTGTCTTGTAACTTTTTCCTTTACCATGACATTTAGGACATACACCACGACTTTGAACTACACCAAATAAACTTCTTTGTTCTGTCACAACATAACCAGATCCATGACAATAAGAACAAGTACTTTCATCAAAACCACCCTTACCGTTACAATTAGAACAAGTATCATTTAGTGTAAGTTCTATATCTTTATCAACACCAAAAGCAGCTTCTTCAAAAGTTAAGTCTAATCTAACTAAAGTATCTCTTCCCTTTTGTGGTCTAGTCGAATTACTAGCTCGTCCTCCGTCAAAAAAGTCACTAAAACCACCGCCAAATGAAGAGAATCCACCAACATCACCAAAAACGCTACGCAAAATATCATTTAAATCAATATCGCCAGGATCAAAACCACTATAACCAGCTCCCGCACTACCATCAAATGCTGCTGAACCAAATTGATCATATTGTCGACGCTTATTTTCATCAGATAAAACTGCATAAGCTTCACCAATTTCTTTAAATTTTTCTTCGTCACCAGTCTCCTTATTATCTGGATGATACTTTTTAGCTAATTTACGAAATGCTGATTTAATTTCTGCTTCACTAGCACTTTTATCAACACCCAATACTTCATAGTAATCTTTTTTATTCATTTAATTCACCACCTTCATTAACAATCTCTTTTAATTTATTTAAGCACTCTCTAATAAACTCAAAAGCTTTTTCAAACGGTACATTTGTTGTTAAATCAACATCAACAAGTTTTAAAATATCTAAAACATCTTTATTACAACCGCTTTTCAAAAATTCAATGTATTTTTCAACAAAACCATCTTTCTCATCGAGAATGTCTTTTACTATGCATATTGCGGAAATTAATCCAGTTGCATATTTATATACATAAAATGGACTATAAAAATGAGATATGCGCATCCATTCATAACGAATTTCTGGATCCACAATTACGGAATCTTTAAAATATTTTTGATTTAATTTATAATATGTATCACTGAACTGTTCTTCTGTTAAAGATTCTTTGTTTTGACATTTTTTACTCATTATGCTTTCAAATTCTGCAAACATTATCTAACTATAAATGTTATCTTTTACTTTATCTAAAAATAAAAAAAAAATATACATTTTTTCTTTTTTAGTATGTGCATTTTTTAAAAAATAGAAAGAAAGTAATGTTTCGTTGACTGTTGAAGCTATTTCAGCAACAAACGTGTCATAACTATAATATTCAAAAGAATTATTTTCTTTAGAATATGTTGAATGTACTGCATGGCCTAACTCATGAGCTAGTGTACTTACTGCATCATATGTCCCATTGAAATTTAGTAAAACATAACTTGGTGAATCATAGCATCCCCAGTGATATGCACCGTTATGTTTATATTCATTTGAATAAAAATCAACTGCATGACTATCAAAAATACTTTGAAATTTTTTTAAATATTCTTCTTTTAATGGTTTTAAGGCTTCCTTTACAATTTTTATAGCTTCATCTTTTGTGATCTTTTTTTGTTCTAACTCAACAATCGGAACATATGTATCGTATAAATGATATTCTTTATTATTTAAAACTTTTGCTTTTAATTTTTGATATTCAATATTTATATTAATATATTTATGAACATTACTAATTAAATTATCATATACTTTTGGCGTTACACAAATTCTATCTAAAGCCATAGATAATGCACTTTCATAACCACGAATATCTCTTAAAAATTCTAATTCCTGATAATTTCCTTTTAAAAAAGCTGCAAAAGTATTTTTATGTTGTTCATAAAATTTATAAAAAGTATGAAAAGCTCTTCTTCTATTGCTTTGACTAGGATTTTCTAAAAACATTTGCCAGTTATATTGAGTTAATACTTCTTTTGTTCCATCATCAAGTATAACTTTTCCAAAAAAAGCATTAGTTGTATCTAAAGCGGTAAAAGCCTCATCAGGCGTGCCAAATGCATTTAAAGCTTTTGTAATAATCTTTTCTTCTTTTTCAGATAAAATATGCTTTTTTTTACGATATAATCTTTCGAAAGATAATTTATATGATTTTAAAAATTCATCACTTTCTAGCCAAGGCAAGATATCTTTCAAGTCTTTTTGCATAAATTCACTATTGATAAAAGATTCATTATCTGAAACAGTATTTAAAAGTTGTTCAATTTCTAATTTATGGCTTAACGATTTAGAATTTGAAGTATCTTCATCAAATTTTAAATATACATAAATATAAAGAAGATCGGCAATTCTTGTTTCTTTTTCGGATACTTTCAAGAAATTTTTTAAATTTTCTTTATTATCTAATATCTTTCCTTTCATCCGGACAATTTCTTGATTTAATTCTTTTACTTCTTGAATTTTTTTCTCATATTCATCTTGATTTTTAATCATGACTGTTAAGTCCCAACAATCGCTTTTATTTTGTTCACTTCTCTTTTTTAGTTTTTCCATACAATCAATCATATAATCACTTTTATTTATAAGAATATTAATTAATTCTATTGTTGATTAATTCCTTTCTATATTATTTTTTTGATTCATTTTACTTTTAGAAATAATATAAGCTATGTATTACCATTTTTCAAAAATTCAACTTTGTAAACTTAGAGAAAAGCTCTAGGAATCTAGAACTTTTCTTTAAAATATATGTTTATTATTTTTCTTCGTAAGAAGCTTCTTCTACACCATCATCGTTTTTCTTATCATTTGTTGCTTCTGTACTTTCAGTACCAGCGTTTGCAGATTGATTATTTTTAGCAACTTCTTCATAAGCCTTAGTTGCTAGACGCATAGCTACTTCATTTAAACTTTCTGTTTTCTTTTTAATATCTTCAACATCATTTTTATTCATAGCGTCTTTTAAGTCTTTAATCTTACTTTCAGCTTCATCTTTATCTTTGCTATCAACTTTATCGCCTAAATCTTTTAAAGCTTTTTCAGTAGCAAAAATCATTGAGTCAGCATCATTTTTTACATTAGCTTCTTCTTTTCTCTTTTCATCAGCTTCTTTATTAGCTTCAGCTTCTTTCATCATTTTATCAATTTCTTCATCAGTTAAATTAGTATTTGAAGAAATTGTGATTGATTGTTCTTTATTAGTTCCTAAATCTTTTGCTGTTACATGAACTATACCATTTGCATCAATATCAAATTTAACTTCAATTTGAGGGATACCACGTGGTGCTGGTGGAATATTTGTTAATTGGAAGTTTCCTAATGTTTTATTATCAGCAGCCATTGGTCTTTCACCTTGTAATACATGGATATCAACAGCAGGTTGATTATCAGCAGCTGTACTAAATACTTGGCTCTTGCTTGTTGGAATAGTTGTATTTCTTGGAATTAAAACAGTCATAACGCCACCAAGTGTTTCAAGTCCTAATGATAATGGTGTTACATCAAGTAATACTAAATCATCCATTTCACCAGTTAATACACCACCTTGAATTGCGGCACCCATTGCAACAACTTCATCTGGATTAACTCCTTTATGAGGCTCTTTTCCAAGTTCTTTTTTAACCAATTCTTGAATATAAGGTATTCTAGTTGAACCACCAACCAAAATAACTTCATCAATATCACTATTAGAAAGTTTAGCATCTTTCAAAGCTTTATGAACAGGATCTAATGTTGAATCAAATAAATCACGACATAAATCTTCAAATTTAGCTTTAGATAAAGTAATATCTAAATGGATTGGACCGTCATTATTTTGAGAAATAAATGGCAAATTAATTTGTGTACTTGACATACCAGACAAGTCTTTTTTAGCTTTTTCAGCAGCATCTTTAAGACGTTGCATTGCCATAGCATCTTTAGTTAAATCAATACCATTTTCTTTTTTAAATTCACTAACTAAGTAATCAATAATACGTTGATCAAAATCATCGCCGCCTAATCTATTATTACCAGCAGTTGATTTAACTTCGAATACACCATCACCTAGTTCTAGAATTGAAACATCGAATGTTCCACCACCTAAGTCATATACTAAAACAGTTTGAGATTTTTCTTGTTTATCAAGACCATAAGCTAATGCAGCAGCTGTTGGTTCATTAATAATACGTTTAACATCTAAACCAGCAATTTTACCAGCATTTTTTGTAGCTTGTCTTTGAGCATCATTAAAGTATGCTGGAACTGTAATAACAGCTTCTTTTACTGGTTCTCCTAAATAACTTTCAGCATCAGTTTTTAATTTTCCTAAAATCTTAGCAGATATCTCTTCAGGAGTCCATTCCTTACCATTTGCTTCAACTTTTTTACCAGAACCCATTAAACGTTTAATAGAAGCAATTGTTCCTTTAGGATTAGTAACAGCTTGACGTTTAGCTCTATCACCTACTAAAACTTCATCGCCTTTAAATGCTACTACTGATGGAGTAGTTCTACCTCCCTCATCATTAGGAATAACTTGAGGACTTCCTCCTTCAATAACAGCAACACAACTATTAGTTGTACCTAAATCTATACCTATAATTTTACTCATATTTATCATTTCCTTTCTTAATTTTCTTTTATAGATTCATCATTTTTTGTTTCTTCTTTGCTATTTACTTTAACCATAGCTGGTCGTAATAATTTATCTTTATACATATAACCCTTTTGTAAAATATCCAAAACAACATTATTGTCAAATTCTGGTGCAGTTTCAACTAAAACTGCATTCATTGTATCTTCATCAAAAGGTTTATGTAAACAATCAATTTCACAAACTCCTAAGTTTTTTAATGATTCTACCATTGTAGCATAAATCATTTTAAAACCACTTAAGAATTTGCTAACTTCATCAGTCAAATTGGTATCATCCATCAAAATAGCATGTTCAAAATTATCTAATATTGGTAACATATCACTAATAATTTTCTCACCATCATATTTTAATAGACGACTTCTTTCTTCTTCCGCTCTTCTTCGCATATTTTGCATTTCAGCAGAAAGACGAAGCACTTTTTCATTTTGACTATTTAATTCCTCTTTTAATTTTTCAATTTCTTTATTATCTTTATTATTTTTATGTTCTTTTTTATTTTTTTTCTTATCATGAATTTCTTCTGAAATTTCTTTTTCTTGTTCTTTATCCATTGCTTTCCTCCTTGTTTAGTTCCTTATTAATAAAAGAAAGTAAGCCCACTACTCGATCATATTCCATTCTTTTCGGACCAATTATAGCAATTGTACCTTCTGAACCGTTTTTATGGAAAGTAGTTTTTATAATTGTTACATTTGGATCAAATTCACTTTCTTTTCCTATATAAATATTAACTCCTTCTTTGTTGTTATCGCTATCAATTTTTTCAATCAAACTTGCATCATCAAATTTAGCTAATATTTTTCTTACTTCTTCAACATTATCATATTCTGGCTCTTGTAAAAGAAATTTTTTGCCACTAACATGAACAGTTTCATTATTTTTATTTGTAAAATCACTAAATGTTTTAGAGAATATAGAATAAATCGTTTCATATTGCTCGATTTTATCAGCAATTATTGGTTTTATTTCATATTCCAACCGTTCTGGTACTTCATTAATTGGTGTACCTATCAGCATTTTGTTAATAATCTCACAAGTCTTTACAATCTCCTGAATATGAATAGTATGAGGTAAAGTAAATTGTTTATTTTGAACAATTCCTCTATCAGTACAAACGATAGCAACAAGTTGATTATTTTTTAAAGGAATAACACTAACTTGTTGTAAAGCGTTCTCATTGCTACTTTTACCAAGACTTATACTAGTATAACTAGTCATCTCGCTAATAATTTCTACACATGCTTCGATTGCATCAGATAATGCCAATTCATGATTTCGAAAAATAGTTTGCAATTTTCTTGTTTCTTTATCTGATAATTCTTTAGGCTTCATTAAATTATTTACATAATATTTATAACCTTTTTCTGAAGGAATTCTCCCTGATGAAATGTGATTTTTTTCAAGATAACCAAGTTCTTCTAAATAAGCCATCTCATTTCTTATTGTTGCAGAGGAACACTTTAGTTTTTGACAAAGCGATTTGCTTCCAACAGGTTTTGCAGTCGCAATATAAGATTCTACTATTTCCTTTAAAAGTTTTTCTTGTCTATTATTCACATCCTCACCTCTTTTAGCACTCGTAACATCCAAATGCTATCAGTATTATAATATGCATTTTAGCACTTGTCAATACCATTTGCTAATCAATTTACAAAAAATACCATTTGCTAATCAATTTACAAAAAAATGCACATTTTTATAATGTGCACTAAAAACTTAGTTATTATTAATTTGACTCATTACTTCACTAGCAAAATCTTCAGATTTTTTCTCAATACCTTCGCCAACTTCATAACGAATAGCCTTAACAATCTCGCCACCATTATTTTTTACATAAGTTGCAACTGATATTCCATTATCTTTGATAAATGCTTGTTCAGTTAAGCAAATTTCTTTAAAGAATTTTTGGATACGACCTTCAACCATTTTTTCAGCAATTTCTGCAGGTTTACCTTCGTTCATTGCCATTTCTTTTTGAACTTCTCTTTCTTTAGCAACTACTTCTTCAGGTACATCTTTAATACTAGTATATTTAGGTTTCATAGCTGCTTGTTGCATAGCAACATCTTTTGCAACTTCTTCATCTGCGCCTTTAACAACTACTAAACTAGCAATTTTACCACCCATATGGATATAAATTCCAAAATGTTCGTCTGCTCCTAAAGTTACAGTTTCAAAACGTCTAAAAGATAATTTTTCACCAATTTTTGCAATTTTAGCCACAATTAAATCTTTTAAAGTTTCATTTTCATAAGGAAGAGCTAGAGCTTCATCCATAGTTTTAGCATCACTATTTAAAATAGTTTGACCAATTTCACTAACTAAATTTTTAAATTCTTCATTCTTACTAACAAAATCAGTTTCTGAATTTACTTCTAAAATAACAGCTTTATTATCATTAGAGCAAATAGTTGCTAGACCTTCAGCAGCAATTCTACTTTCCTTTTTTGTTGCTTTTAAAATTCCTTTTTCTCTTAAATAATCCTCAGCTTTAGACATATCACCATTTGTTTCAACTAAAGCCTTTTTACAATCTAGCATTCCTGCTCCGGTTTTTTCTCTTAATTCTTTTACCATTTGAGCTGTAACCATCTTAATTTCTCCTTTTCTATTATTTATTTTGATAAAGCATTTAAAAGTTCATCTTTTTTCATGCTTGAATAACCTTTAATACCGCTTTCTTTAGCTAAAGCTTTTAACTCAGCTAAAGTTTTTTTACTGTAATCTTCTTTTTCTTCTTCGATAGGTTGTTCGATAACTGCTTCTTCAGTTTTTTCTTCTTTTACAGAAGGTTTTACTTTTTCTTCAGACTTTTCTTTTTTTTCTTTAGTTGATTCTTTTTCATCTTCAGAAGTATAATCAACCATTTCTAAATTATTTACTTCACAAATTGCATTTGTTAATGCTCCAAGAACTACTTTGATTGAACGAACAGCATCATCATTACCTGGTAAAACAAAATCAATATTATCTGGATCACAGTTAGTATCGATTAAACCAAAAACTGGAATATTTAATTTTTTAGCTTCTCTAATTGCATTTTCTTCTTTTTTAGAATCAACAATAAATAAAGCTTGAGGTAATTTTACCATTCCACGAATACCAGCTAATACACGATTTAATTTGTCGTATTCTTTTTTCAATTTAATAACTTCTTTTTTAGGTAATGCTTCAAATACACCATCTTTTTCCATTTTTTCAATTTCTTCTAAACGATTAACTCTTTTACGAATCGTTCTAAAGTTTGTTAAAGTACCACCTAACCAACGTTCAGTAACATAAAATGAATTGCTTCTTAAAGCTTCTTCTTTAGCTACTTCTCCAGCTTGTTTTTTTGTACCTACATAAAGAAATGTGCCACCATTTTCAGCGATTTTTTTAATTTCTTCATAAGCTTTTTCCATACAAGATACAGTTTTGTCAAGATCGATAATATAAATATCATCTCTTGCTCCAAAAATATAAGGTTTCATTTTAGGATTCCATCTTTTTGTTTGATGTCCAAAATGAACTCCAGCTTCTAATAATACATTTTTAGAAACTATGGCCATAAAAACATCCTCCTTCGTTAAATCTTCTGCCTAGATCTACTCACCTTTTTCACTCGATGCCACGAGCACTCGAAAAAGATAATCCCTAGTGCATGTTTATTTGCTTTTAAAAAGCCAAAATAATTGTATCAAAAAATAGCCTTTATAACAAGTAAAATCATTTTTTATTACTTATTTTTTTAATTTTTTTGTTATTTCTACCAATATTTTATTAGTTTCATCAAAACCATATTCCCCAATTAAATACAAAAATTGCTTTTTTTCAATTTTTAAAGGAACTTCAATCCTAATAAAAGATACTTTATTTAAACCTATATTTTGCCAATTTTTTATTTTAATACGTTGATAAGAATCAGGTTGTGAAGTAATTTTTAATCCATAAAAATTTTTATTATCATTTTTAACAAAATGTTCTTGACAATCATCAATGATTAATATAGGTCTTTTCATAGTTTTAAAAACAAATTCATTATTAAATAAAACAAATACTGGCATTAAACAAATCCATATTTGCCCAAATCTAGGTTCCGAATATTTTTGAATATCTTCCCCCAAACAGTTTGACCAAAAAAGATTATTTAAATCACTTTCTTCTCGTAAATATTCAATATATGTAATCAATTCCATAAAAATATTTTAGCAAAAGAAAAAGGACTTTGCAAAATCCTTAATCATTTAACCAATTTTTTAAACTATCTTTATCCATCATGCCAATATTTTTCTTTTTTTGTTCTCCATTTTCAAAAAGAATAATTGTTGGTATTGACATTACACCAAATTGAATAGCCAAATCTTGATGTTCATCAACGTTAACTTTTAAAATATTTATATCATCTAATGTTTCTAATATTTCACCTAATGCCCGACAAGGTCCACACCAATCGGCATAAAAGTCAACTAAAACTTTACCATTTTTAATTTCTTCATTAAAATTCTCGTTTTTTAAATATTTAATCATTTTCTCTTTCCTTTCATTAATATTTATCTAAAACGCTATTAGCATCTTTGATAACCAATTTACCATTATCTAATAATTTTTCAACTGATGCTTTATCAACTATATCATACTTTAATAGAATATCCAAACACTTTAAATTATATTCATTTTTATCATGCATATTTTGATCTTTAATACTAATTATTTCTGAAAATGAATCATAGTATTTTTTTGTCAAGTCTGACAATAAGGGACTTGATGTATTAATTGTTAAAGCAATTTTACTATTACTAATAAATTCATTTGTAAAAGGCATTTGACTTAATAAAAAAATAGCTACAAATACAAATAAATATGTTTCAAAAAAGCCAAAAACTGCTCCTAATAATTTCGATGGAATACCAAGAATAATTGTAAAGTTTAAGATTTTTTCAAATAACCCAGTAATTTTTATCAAAATTTGTAAAACAGCCATTAATATAACATAAACTAAAACAAAAGAAATTGCTTCATAAATTACAATGTTTAAAGTTGTTAGCCCTTCAAAATCACCAGCAAAATTGAAAAATGGTAAATACGTATACAAAATTTTAGAAACTGGATTTTTTAAACTAAAAGCTAAAAGAATTACTATAATGCTACCAATAAACATTGTAGCACTTTTAATAACTCCCCTTTTAAAACCTACAACAGCACCCATCAACAAAACAAGAACTAAAATTATATCTATTATTGACGACATAAAAACACCTATCTTTCTTAATTAAGTATATAATAATTTTTTTAAAAAAGTAAAGTTTTTTTAATTTATTGACAATTTATTTTTTTAATTAAAAATTCTAACAATAGACAAACTTATAAAAGTTTAGTAAAATTAAAGCGGTGAAGAAAAATGACAATTGTTTTTAAAGTAAGTGAAAAATTAAAAGAAAAAATGATTAACTATTATGAAAATTTAAAAAGAGACAAAACTCCTCCTTATGCTATCTTTCAAGCTCAAGATGCCGACACTATTATAACTTTATATGAATCAGGCAAAGTAATGTTTCAAGGAATAAGTGCCGATATAGATGCTAAAATGTGGTCAGAAATCGAGCAAAAATTAACAGGTAATATTATAGACATTAATGATACTGCTAAAAAGAAAGAAAGAGAAAAAAATGAAAGAACTAGTCTTTATAAAATGCCAACAATTGGCTCTGATGAAGTTGGTACAGGTGATTATTTTGGCCCGATAGTCGTTACAGCAGCTTACGTTTCAACTGAAAAAATTAATTTAGTCAACGATTTAAAAGTCCGAGATTCCAAAACTTTAACTGATGAAAAAATCAAAAAAATTGCCCCAATTTTAATCAAAGAAATACCTCATTGTACATTTATTTTAAAAAATAAAGATTACAATAACTATCAACAAAAAGGCTATAATATGAATAAAATTAAAGCTATTTTACATAACAAAGTTTTAGTTGAAATGAAAAAAAGACAACCAGAATATGATAAAATTGTTGTTGATCAATTTGTTTATCCAAAAAAATATTTTGAACATATTAATGAAGCCAAAGAAAAAGTATTAAATATTTACTTTACTCCTAAAGCTGAAAGCAAATGTGCTTCAGTAGCAGTAGCTAGTTGTATTAGTAGATACATTTTTCTTTTAGAAATGGACAAAATATCAGATAGTTTACATATGCCAATACTAAAAGGTGCTGGTGAAGACGTTGATAAACAAGCAGCAGAAATTTATCAAAATTTTGGCAAAGAAAAACTTAATGAAATTGCTAAGTTAAATTTTAAAAATACCGAAAAATTAAAAAAATATTTATAAAAAATATCACTATTTAAAGTGATATTTTTTTAAGCAAAATACATCATCAAAAAATTATAAAAAGCAAGATTTTTATCGTTATGACCTGACTTAATTTCAAAATCCATTTTAGCTAAATTTAATAAATAATCTTTTAAATCATCTAAATGGTAATTTGCAGCATTTTTAACAACTTTATTCATTTGCCAATCTTGCAAATTTAATTTTTTAGCTATTTCTTTAACATTAAAATTTTTATTTGCATATATTTTATAGTAAATCATTAACCTAAATTCTCTAATTAATAAATTTATCAATTGTAAGACATCAATTTTAACACTCAAAAAATCTTTAAGAATTTTAAATGTTAAATTTGCATTTCGAGATATTACGGCGTCTGTAAATTTAAACAAATTTTCATTAATATTACTTGCCACAATTTCTTTTATTTGTTTTAAAGAGATAGTATCATTTTTTTGAAATATTAAAGAAAGTTTTTCAATCTCACTCATTATTAAATCATAGTTATTTAATGATGCTTCCACTAAATATTTAATACTCGCCTCTTCTATTTTATATATTGATAATTTCTTACTGATATTTTTTATTAACTCATAACCTTTTAAAGAATTTAATTCTAAATAAGTATATTTGCTTATTAGCTTTTTAGTTATACTTTTTCTTTTATCTATATCTTCGTAAGTCATAAATATCAAAATTGTTTTTTCATAAGGATTATCTAAATATTTATCTAACAATTTTTCTTCTTTTTCTGCCAATTTATCTTTACCAAAAAAATCGGCATTTTTCACTACAACATACTTTTTTTCGTCAAATAAAGAAACATATGTTGCTTCTTCTAAAATATCCTCTATATTTTTATTATAAACATACCCAATATATTTTTCTTCTTTAGGAATTATTTTTTTTAATTCTTCTAAAAACAACACTCTTGAATCAGTTTTTATCAAATAAATATTCATCTAACCACCCACTATAATATTATCATGTTTTTTAATTTAAAGTATATAATTTTAATGCTTTTTTAGAAACTTTAAACCACAAAGTATTTTTTTCACTAGTCAAAAAATAAGGTATATTTAATTCATTTAAAGTTTTTAATGTTTCTTTAGATGGATGATTATACCGATTATTTCTACCTACACTTATAATTGCATATTCAGGGTTAACTGTTTTTAAAAAAGTTTTATCACTACTAGTATTTGAACCATGATGGCCTATTTTTATAACATCACTTAAGATATTTTCTTTTAATAATTCTTTTTCTTCATTTTTAGATGCATCACCCATCATCAAAAAAGTTTTAGAATATACGTTTATTTTAAATATTAAACTAGCATTATTTTCTGCTTTACTTTGATTATAAAACATCGTCCATTTAAAAAAAACAGGTTCATATAGAAAGACAATTTTATTGCTATATTTTTTAAATAAATCACTTTCTAAATTATTAAAATTATTTTTATTTAACATTATCTTTCTAACCGTTAATTTATTTACTAATTCTTGAGCATTTCCCATATGATCATAATCACCATGGGTTAAAATTAATAAATCAATTTTACTAATTCCTTTAGAATTTAAAAAAGTTTTAATCGTTTCACTTTGAGAAATCTTGTTTTTACGTTCTTGCCAAGATTCGTTATTATAGTTCATTATTCCACCTGTATCTATCATAATAACTTCCTTTTGCCATGGACTTATAAAAACAGCCGCATCACCCTGTCCAACATCCAAAAAATAAATAAAAGAATTTAAATTAATTTTAGGATATATTTTGACAATTAATAAAAAAGTCATAATTAAAAGCACGTATTTTTTTTGTTTAAATTTTAAAAATAAAGCAATCAAAAAATAATATATTATCCAAATAAAACTAGCAATATAAGGTATTATAATAACTCCTATCTTTATATTAGCGCACCAACTATTAACCAAATTAAATACTTCTAAAATTATTGAAAAAATAGCTGATAAAAAAGGAAAGAAAATAACAATAAAACAAGCTGGATATAAAATAAAAGTTACATATGGCACAAAAAACAAATTCCAAATAACACTTAAAATGTTAATTTCATAAAAATTCATGGCTGTAATAGGAAGACTTATAGTAAAAGCTAATAAACTTGTTTTCAAAAGATTAAAAAAATAACCCTTACTACTCTTTAAAAATAGAAATGTAAAACAAATAGCAAAAGAATATTGAAATCCCATATCCATTAAGTAAAAAGGGTTATATATTAATAAAGCCAAAAATAAATATAAAAATAATCGCTTATTAGATAATTTTAAATCAAAATAGCTATTTAAAGATATTAAAATAAATAATAAACTACTTCTTAATACTGATGGAGTAAATCCTACTAAAAAGGCATAAAAAATTAATAGCAAACTAATAATTAAATCTTTTTTTGAACCAAATTTTCTAAGCATTTTTCTTAATACTAATGCAAATAAAGAAATATGCATACCTGATACCGCAAACAAATGACTTATACCATTATCTCTAATTTGTTCCAATTCTAAATTACTTGTATTTCCTAATAAAAAAGCTAATAAAAAATCACTGTTTTCAAATCTTAACAAATAACGATATATATTAGTTTTAACATTTTGCCAAACATTATTAGTAGAACTAATATTTATTTTTGTTACATTCATTATTAAATAAACATCATGATAATATAAATATTTTTGATAATTAAAAGTATTAGGAATGCTATTACCATCAGGATAAGCTAATTCTCCTACTAATGTCACTTTATAACCATAACCAATACTAGAAGCTATTCTATTTTTTTCTTCTTCACTATCAAAATAATAAAATGCTGTGATTTTTTCTTTAGCTTTCATATCAATTCTTAACATATTACCATCAATTTTAAAAGAATTAATAGTTCCATTGATTTCTTCTGTATTTAATGAATATACACTATCCTTAGGAATTAAAAATGCCAAAATAACTAAAAAAATTGTTATAACACTTAAAAATATTAAAAATTTATTCGACTGTAATATAGTCTTTAAGATCTGCAAAAACACTATCGCCAATTCCTTTTATATTTAACAAATCCTCTTTTTTAGTAAATTTACCACAATTTTTTCGATATTCTATAATGCTTTTTGCCTTAGCTTCACCAATTCCCGGAAGATTTTGTAATTCTTCTAATGAGGCTGTATTGATATTAATTAAAC
The DNA here is from genome assembly GCA_944364655.1 of uncultured Bacilli bacterium. Lineage (GTDB taxonomy): Bacteria > Bacillota_I > Bacilli_A > RF39 > UBA660 > Ventrenecus. The sequence goes on from CALVWG010000089.1 coordinate 14,751, forward strand.
CACTTAAATTTTCTTCAATATCATTATCATCACTATTATCTGTCTCAATTATTGCATCTTGCTTTTCCAAGTTTTTTACTTCTTCATGAGTGTAAACCGTAATTACCATTTCATCAGTAACCTTTTTACTTAAATTTAAATTTGAAGTATCAGCATCACTTGTTAAACCACCGGCTAAAAAGATAATATCATTAACAATACTTGAAGGATCAGTATAATAAACACCAGGATTTGCCACAGCTCCTTTAATATCTACAACGATTTTATCATCATTTACTTCATTATCCACTGTTTCAGCACTTTTAGGGCAAACATATGCTTCTTCCGCTGTAACCTCTTTAATATAAAGTCCAATAAATACTAAACACATAAAACTTAAAAAAGCAATTAAACAAATAATTTTCTGCTCTTTTAACCAAAATAATACTTTTTCCATATTCCTCCTTTCTAAGAAAATTATTACATCTTCTATTAATATTTACACTAATAAAAGTATTTTTCCTTTTTTAAATAAAAAAAAGAATTATTACTTTAATAAAGCTAATTCTCTTTTTTCTTTATTCTGTTTATTTTCGATAGCTATTCTTTCAACCACAAACAAAATCAATATAATATTCATATTAAAACTTCCCCCATAACTTAAAAAAGGAAGTGGAACACCGGTTAAAGGAATCAATGCTAATATTCCCATAAAATTAATAATTAAATGTAATAAAATATAAATAAAAGCACCGTAACATATAATTGCATTTCTTATCCAGTCAGCTTGCTTAGCAATCTTTAAAATTCGATATAAAATATACCCATAACCAATAATAATTAAAATACCAACAATAAGTCCAAGTTCTTCAACTAATATTGGAAATATAAAATCTGTATGAGCTTCAGGTAAATACAAATATTTTTGGCTAGAATTTCCAAGTCCAACACCAAATAATCCCCCATTATGTAAAGCTATAAAACCATTGCAAACTTGATACCCAGTGTCTTCCATGTATCTTTGACAAGGTGATTGAAACTTAAGTCTAGCTAACTGTGTACTATTAAATAAATCTGAGCCGCTATATAATAAAACAATTGCCCCAATGATACACGCAAAACCAAGATACTTTATGATCTGAACTTTGCTTTCTTTTTCAAAAGGAATAACCAAAAAAACAAAAAAAACAATTCCGGCAATAATTACCGCTCCTCCAAAATCTGGTTGCATGGCAACTAAAAAGAAAATAACTAAAGCAATAACGATTGGAATAAAATTGTATACAAAAGGTTTATTTTTTTTAATACTTTTTTCATAAAAAACTGCCATATACAATATTAAAGCTGTTTTAGCAAATTCTGTTGGTTGTAAATTAAAAAAACCTAAACTTAACCAACTTTGTGCTCCACCGCCAATAACACCGTAACCAAAAACTAAAAACAATAACGATAAAGTAGCTAAAATATATAAAGGAACTAAAAATTTATATTTTTTAGTTGGAACTCTTAAAACTAAAAAAATACCAACAATAAACGAAACTAAAATAAAAATTAACTGTCTTGTAAAAAAATACGAAGGACTAACTGCATATCTTAATACAGCTGAGACGCTAGACGCACTTAATATCATTACCAAGCCAATAATTGTATATAAAAGCATCATAAAAAAAAGTGGTTTATCAATTTTATTAAATAAAGCTTTCATATCCTCACCTACATTAATAATAACATAAAATTATTTATTTAAAAGAAAGAATTTTAGTTTTAACATAAAACTATGTCAAAAATGCAAAATTATAATAAACTATATTAGATAGATTAGGAGGTAACTATTATGTATTACTATGGAAATAACGGGTATTATAGTGGAAACTATGGCTACCAAACACCATGTTATAATACAGGATATGCTGGATATACTAGTGGATATGGTATCGGCGCAGCAATTTGGATAGTTTTATTCATTTTATTAGTAATCATCATTGGTGCTGGTTGGACATGGAATAATGCCAATAATTAAAAAGAAGATTCAATTCTTCTTTTTTAATGCTTCTTTGGCAATTTGAAGGGCATCTATAAGTGTATCAGCTGCAGCACAAAACAAATCTTTATGGCAAAAACGAAAAGTTTTTATTCCCGTTAGTTTTTCCAACTCTTCTGGTGACTTACCGCCCCACTTTTTTGGAAAATCCAAAATATTTTCATTTGTTTTAAAATTTTTCTTTATAGTATTAATCGCATAACCACCTCGATTTGAAGGAAAAATCACCAAAATTATTTTTTCTTTATGTAATTCATTATATTCAATAACATAATCTTTATAAGGAATATATTTATCTAAAACTAAAATATTATCTTTACTATTTTTCAAAGCTTTTTTTAATATTTCCTCAGCTTCAACTTTACTAATCACTTTTTTCTCAATTACATCCCAAACCGTTGTAAAATATTTTGTAGCTTTTAAAAAAAGATCATCCAAGTCTTTTTCTTCATTCCAATTTTTATTAAAATAGCTAACTAAATCACTTAAAGTTGTTATTTTATAATTATTTGAAAAATCAGGAAAAATTCCATTATCAATCGCGTCAATTTGCATAATTAAATCTTTATCTAACATTTCATATACTTTTTGATAATTAAAAATATTCTTATTTTTTAAATAATCAAGACCATATTTTTTAAATAAAAGGCCAACAGACGAATATTTAATACCATTAGGTCTTATTTCAGCATTTAATTGATGATGATCAAACACTCCATTACCAATATCATAAATTATTTTATTAGAATATTCTTTCGCGTTTGTTAGCTCGTTAACCCGACAAAGTAAAACATCTCCAAACACTTTCTCCAAAAAAATGGTAGCAAAAACATCGTCGGCATGAAAAGTGCCACCATGTGTTATAAAATTAGCTTCATCAATATTTTTTGTTATTTTAATCATTTTTTCATCACCAAACTTGATTATAACTTATTTTTTAACTTTTTTCTTTATTTTTTTAATTTTTATGGTACAATATTACTGTTTTTAAGGGGTGAATTATGAAGTTACCAAAAATCGAAATATTAGATGAAAAAAATAAAATTTTAAGAGAAGTTAGCAAAGAAGTTACTTTTCCACTACCAAACGAAGACAAAAAAATGATTAAAGATATGATAGATTATTTAACTTTAAGTCAAATTGAAGAAGAAAGAAAAAAATATGATTTACGAGCTGGAATGGGTTTATCAGCAGTTCAAATTGGCGTTTTAAAAAGAATTTTTGTTATTGTTGAAGAAGTTGAACATGAAAAATTTAAAAACTATATTATTATCAATCCTAAAATCATTTCTTATAGCGAAGAACAAATATATGTTGGCGAAGGTGAAGGTTGTTTAAGCATTAATCGTGAAGTTGAAGGAATTGTTCCAAGATATGCTAGAATTACTGTTGAAGCATATGATGAACTTGGTCATAAATTTCAAATAAGAGTTCGAGAAGATATTGCAATAGCTTTCCAACATGAAATAGATCATTTAAATGGTATTTTATTCATTGATCATATTGATCCAAAAAATCCATTCAAAAACCAAGAAAAAATGCGAGAAATTTAAATCTTGCATTTTTATTTTTTAATAAACTTTTTAATCTCTTCTTGATCATCAAAATGTACTTTTTCATGACCAAATATTTGATAATTTTCATGTCCTTTACCTAAAATTAAAACAATATCATTTTTCTTTGCAATTGTTAAAGCTTTAAATATAGCTTCATGTCGATCATAAACGATTTCATAATTATTTTTATGAACACCGGCTATAATATCACGCATTATTTTTTCAGGATCTTCTGTCCTTGGATTATCATTTGTAAAAATAACATAATCACTTTTGTCTGTGGCAATTTCCCCCATAATTGGTCTTTTTAAAGGATCTCTATCCCCACCACAGCCAATAACAGTAATAATTTTAGCCTTTGCTAACTCTTTAAAAGCCATAATTACTTTTAAAACAGCATCAGGTGTATGAGCGTAGTCTACAACAGCAAAATAATCATTTACTAAAAAAGTTTCACATCGACCTTTAGGCGCATAAATATTTCTTGTTTTATCTAAAATATCTTCTATTTTAAAACCGTATTCATGAACAATGGCTAAAGATGTCATATAATTATAAATATTAAATTTACCAGTTAAATTAGTTGTTACTAAAAAATCTTTATTTTGATATTTAAATGATAATTCTGTTTTATTTGGCAAAAATTTACAATTTTTAATTTGATAATCTGAATAATAAAATCCTATAGTCATTATATTTTTAAAATTTTCTTTAAATTTTTTACTAGCTAAATCGTCATTATTAACAACAAAAACACCATCTTTAGTCATATAATTTAATATTTTTAATTTAGCATTCAAATAATCAGTCATTGTTTTATGATAATCTAAATGATCTTCTGTTAAATTAGTAAACGCACCTAAAGAAAAATTTAAGCCATCGATTCTCCCAAGTGAAAGTGCATGACTACTAACCTCCATAACAATTGTCTTACAGCCTTTTTCTTTAGCATTTAAAAGCAATTTATAAATAGTTAAAATATCAGGAGTTGTATTAGGTAAATTAATTATTTCATCTTCATAAAAAAAGCCAATCGTCCCCATATAGGCAACTTTAACTTTTAATTTTTTTAATAATTGATAGATTAAATAACATGTTGTAGTTTTCCCATTTGTTCCCGTAACACCAATTATTTTTAAATTTTTTAACTCTCCACTATATTCTTTTGTTAAAGCTTTTTTCAAATAATCTTCTGGATTATCTACAATTAATAATGGTACACTGCAATCAGTTTTTTTAGAAGCAATTACTTTAGTAGCGCCATTACTAATAGCTTGGCTTATAAAATCATGCCCATCCACTGTGTAACCTTTAATAGCAACAAAAATTTGACCAGGTACTACTTTTCTAGAATCCGTCTCATATTTTAACATTTTAAATTCCTTTCTTTATTTATTTACTTCCTCATCTATCTTTCTTGTTAACGTTAAAGTTTCTCTAACTAATTCTATAGGAATGTTTAAAAAATGACTAATATCTAAATCAGTAGCTTTACTTTTTAACTTCCATTTTGTTGCATAATTTATTAAACAAATACGGTTTAAAAGATAAGATATTTCTTCATCTGAACGATTTTTAATCAAAAATTCTTTTAAAATAATAATAGTTTTTTGAAAAAGATCATCAAATTTAATATAATCATTCAAAAAACAACTATTTAGGTCTTGTGGAGCCAAATGATGTTGTAAAAATTTTAAATAATTCGATTGAATTTTATTATGACTATCCATATAAAAATCAACTTCTTCTATGCTATATCCATAATAGCTAAGTAGCCATAACATATTTTTTATTTCATCATAAATTGTATCAGATAAAAAATCAGGATTTCTACCATAAAACATTTGATAAATTTTTATAATCGTTTTTTCATTATAAGTAGTAATTAATTTGTTTTTTAAATCTTTTAAATTAGCAATTTTTAACAATTCTGTTTTTGAAACATTTAATAGTCCCTGGCAATTCAAAGTGCTTTCAGAAAGAGAAAAATTTTCTTTTCCATCAATAGAATTATAAGTAAAAATACCACTTTTAGAATTAGTTTGGTAACTCATTTGCTTAACTATTGAGTCCTTTTTTTGATAGTCAAATTTTCCAGAATAAATTCCACTCCATAAAAAAGATAAATGGAAATTAGGCACTTCATTTAATATTATTAACAAGCTTTCAATTAAGTAATCAATACTTTCACAGTAAGCATATTTTTTTAAAAAACGATCAATTTTAATTTTTAACGTCTCTTTTTCTGCTTTGTCTTTAACTTCAATTTGACCAATAACTGTAACTTTTAAATTGACTCCTGCTAATAATTTTTGAATATCCAATATTTCCATTTTTAATCTCCTTTTACTAATTATATGATGGTTAATTAAACAAAATAATTAGCTAATATTTAAATTATAATAAATAATTCTATTTTTCTTCTAATTTAACACTAACAACTTTTGATACCCCTTGCTCTTGCATCGTAATTCCATATAAAGTATCAGCATACTCCATTGTTCTTTTTTTATGCGTAATTAAAATAAATTCACTTTTATCTTTTTGACTAACTAAATATTTACCAAAAGTATCAACATTAGCTTCATCTAAAGCCGCTTCCACTTCATCCAAAATACAAAATGGAACTGGATACACATTTAAAATTGCAAATAACAAAGAAATTGCTGTTAAAGTTTTTTCGCCACCTGACAATAATTGAATATTATTAAGTTTTTTACCAGGAGGTTCTGCAACTATTTCAATTCCTGTTTCCAAAATGTTATCTGGATCAGTTAACACTAACTTACCAGTTCCTCCTTTAAACATTTTATTAAATACAATAGAAAACTCTTTTTGAATTTTATCAAAAGCAGTCGATAATTTTTCAACCATTATTTCATCCATTTCATTTATTATTTTTAATAAATCTTCACAAGCAGATTCTAAATCTTCCTTTTGACTATTTAAAAATTCATAACGAGTATTTAATCTTTCATATTCTTCTATACTACCCAAATTAACAACGCCTAAAGCTTTCATTTCTTTTCTTAATGTCGAAACCTTCATTCTCGCAATATCAGGTTCTATTTCTAAAATATAATCCATTTTAGCTTTTTCATATGTTATATGATACTCTTCACTTAAAATAGATAACAAATAATCCATTTTAGTGTCCATTTTTCCAATTGCAATTTCTTCCTCTTTTATAGCTTGATCAATTTGATATAAATTAGATGAATATTTTTTATTTTCCAATTCAATTTTTGCAATTTCCGAAGAAACTTCACTTTTTTCATTTTTTAATTCTCTAATTTTATTTTCTTTAGTTTCTTTTAAAACCTCTATTTCGCTTATCGTCTTCATGATGCCAATAATACTTTCTTCTAAACTACCGGATTTTAAAGAAGTTGATCCTTCAATTTGAGTACTAATATCATTTAGTTTTTCTTTTAAATTTTTTAACTGAGCTTCTTTGTTTTTAATATTTTCATCTAAAACTGTTTTATGCAAAATAGCTTGATTTAATTCTTCTGCTATTCCAGTTAATTTATCTTTAAATTCTATTTCTTTCTTTTCAATTTCAACTAATTGATCACTAACAACATCTAATTGTTTTTTGTTTTGACTTAATTCCGTTTTTAATTGCAAAATACTAGTTGCCTTTTTTAATGAACCACCTGTTAAAGATCCGCCTGTATGTGCTATCTCACCATCTAATGTTACAATCCGATATTTATGATTTAATATCTTACCTATTTTTTCTAAAGCAGCCATATTTTTAACCACTAAGACATTACCTAACTGATTTCTTATTATATTATCATATTTTGCTTCGTATGAAATTAAATCACTAGCAACACCGATAAACCCTTCTTCCTTTTCAGCTAAAGAAATAATTGTATCTGGAATATTTCTGGCTTCTATTACATCTAATGGAAAAAAAGTTGCTCTGCCTAATTTATTTTCTTTTAAATACTTAATAGCTTCTTCAGCAGCTTTATTATTTTCCACAACAATAAAATTTGCTGAAGCACCTAAAGCTACATCTATAGCTGTACTATAGTTATCTTGTACATTAATAAGTTTGCTAATGGTTTGATGAATTCCTTTTAATCTAGGATGATTTAACACATTTTTAACTGCAATTGATAAACCTGGATCATTTTCAATATTATTTTCAATTATATTTATTTGATTACGAATTACTAATTTTTTATTTATTAAAGATTCTTTATCTTTAACTATCTTATTATATTGAATTTTAGTTAAAGTATTTTCTTCATCAGCATCATTAATCTTAGTTTTTATCTTATTTAATTCATTAGTTAAACTAGACATATCATTTTTTAACAAAGAAATTTGTTTATTTAAATTATTTTCTTCTTCCTTCAAAGAAATTAAGTTCGCATCAATTTTTTCTTCTGAAACTTCATATTTTTGACGTTCATTTAAAAGTGTTTTTTCGCTATTTAATTTAGCTAGCTGTTCATTTAAAGTAATTAATTTATTATTTTCATCCTCAATTTGATTTTCAATATCTATTAATTTTAATTGCAATTTTTCAACAGATGATGTCTTTTTTAAATTATGAGTTGATATTTCTTCTTTACTATTAGATAATTCTTCAATTTTTTTAGTGCTTATTAAATACTTTTCATGAATATCATCAATATCATGAACAGTTAAAGAAATTTCTAAATTTTTTAATTCATCAGAAAATGAAAGATATTTTTTAGCAATCTCACTTTGTTCTTTTAAAGGTAAAACTGTAGTAGCTAGTTCTTTAACTATTAAATCAACCTTTTCTAAATTATCTTTTGTTTTATCTAATTTTCTCAAACTTTCCGTTTTACGATTTTTATATTTTAAAACCTGAGCAGCACTTTCCAAAATTATTCGCCGATCAACAGGTTTAGAATTAACAATGGTTTCAATATTACCCTGACTTATAATATTATATGTATCACTACCCATCCCACTATCCAAAAGAATATTAGTTATATCTTTTAATCTAACTTTTGTATTATTAATAAAATATTCATTTTCTCCTGTATAATAAAGAATTCTTTTTATTTCAACTTCTCTTAAATCAGTATTTAAAAAATGGCTTTCATTATCAAAAGTTAAAGCAACCTCACATCTTCTAAATGGGGCTCTTGTCTCACTTCCAGCAAATATAACATCGCTCATAGAATCTTTTCCCCGTAAGCTTTTTACTGATTGTTCACCTAATACCCAACGTACAGCATCAACTATATTACTTTTACCTGAACCATTTGGCCCAACAATTGCTGTGATATTTGTTTTAAAAACCATTTCCATTTTATCAGCAAAAGATTTAAAACCATACGCTCTAATACCTTTTAATTTCATATTACCTTGCCCTTTTCTGATAAGCATCATATGCTGCTTTTTGTTCTGCTTCTTTTTTGCTTTTACCAACACCTGTACCATATACTATTCCATCAATTACAACATTGATTGTAAATGTTTTATCATGTGCTGGACCAGTTTCATTTATTAATTCATAATTTAAACTTTTTTTATCAGTTTGAACCAATTCTTGCAAAATTGATTTATAATCACCTAAAAAATGTGCTCCACTTTTAATATAGGGAAGAATTATTTCATCAGCATATCTTTTCGCTTCATTAAAGCCACAATCTAAATAAATTGCTCCAAGAACACTTTCAAATACATCAGCAATAATTGTATCATTTATATTATTTTCTTGCCCATGACCAACTAAAATATACTTATCTAAACCAATTTCTTTAGCATAAGTGGCTAATGCATTTTCACAAACAAATGACGCTCTTGTTTTACTCATATCGCCTTCTTTTAAACTTGTATGTAAATAAAAATATTCACTAGTAATTAATTCTAAAACAGCATCTCCTAAAAATTCCAATCTTTCATAATTATCAGTATGATTTTCATTTGAATAAGAACTGTGTGTAAAAGCTGTTTTCATCAATTGTTGATTTGTAATTGTAATTTTATATTTTTTAAAAAATTCATTAAAGTCCATAACAACCCTACTTTCACTAGTCACATTATACTACAAGCAAAAGTTATTTTACAAGTAAACTTTTTTGTAGTACAATTAATATAGGTGATTATTTGAAAAAGTTAATTGTTTTTTTTATAAAATTATATCAACAAACGCCTTTAGTTTCACATAGTTTTTGCCGGTGTATTCCAACATGCAGTGATTATATGTTAGAAGCTATAAATTACTATGGTGTAAAAAAAGGCCTTAAATTAGGAATTAAAAGAATATTAAAATGTCGCCCCGGAGGCATTTACGGCTATCAGCCACTTGAAAAGGAGTTAAAAAAATGAAAAAAACAGCAAAAATTATAAGTTTATTATTAGGAATATTTTTATTGTCAGGATGTAACAGCCTAGAAAATGCTAAAGTATACACTACAACTTATCCGATTGAATATTTAACCAAATTAATGTATGAAGATCATTCAGACATTGAATCAATTTATCCTGATGGAACTGATGTCTCAACATACGAATTAACAAGTAAGCAAAAAGAAACTTATAGTAAAGGTCAAATTTTTATTTATAATGGCACTACTGATGAAAAAGAAATTGCTAAAGATTTATCAAATAACAATCGTAACTTAAAAGTTATCGATGCAGCATATTCCTTAAAATATAAATATGGCCAAGAAGAACTTTGGTTAAATCCTAGTAATTATTTAATGCTTGCATCAAACATCAAAGATAACTTAGAAGAACAAATTGGAACAAAATATATTAATGAGGAAATTGATGCTAAATATGATGAATTAAAAGAAAAACTTTCAATTATGGATGCTGAAATAAGAAGCATTGCTAAAGATGCTAAAGAACATGGCAAAAATACTATAATAACCGCAACAAGCGTCCTAAAATTTTTAGAAGACTACGGTTTTAATGTTATTTCTTTAGAAGATTATGAAAATGGTAGTGCAAGCCTTTCTACTTTAAAAAGTAACTTTAATTCTGGAACATATAAATATTTGTTAGTTAAAAATACCGAGACAACAAACGATTTAATAAATGAAATAACAACTCAAACAAATGCTAATGTTGTAAAAATTAACATGATGAATACCCTAAGCGAAGAAGATAAGGCTAATAACGAAAATTATTTTACTATAATGGAAGAATTTATAAACAATTTAAAAACAGTTACGAATTATTAGTAACTGTTTTTTTAACAAAAAAACTAGCTAATTAAAGCTAGTATATTTTCTAAATGGTGTCCCCACACGGGCTCGAACCGTGGACCCACTGATTAAGAGTCAGTTGCTCTACCAACTGAGCTATGGAGACAAATTACTTCTTTAGTATAACACTAAGAAGTTAAAAATAAAACCCCTTTTTTACATTTGTTAATTAAAAAGTGTGACTTTTCAGTAAAAATGTCTCTATTTAGAATGACGTTTTTCAATAAAAATGTCTCTAAAAAATTTATTCAAAAAAGAATGTATTTTTCAATGAAAATGTCTTGGCAAATAAGCAAAAGTTATA
>CALVWG010000090.1 GCA_944364655.1 uncultured Bacilli bacterium
GAAATTATAGGACATTTTCACTGAAAAGTGAGCAAAAAAAAACGACTATTTTTATAGTCAATTTTTTAGAGACATTTTCACTGAAAAACTAATTTAAAAATAGAGACATTTTTACTGAAAAGTCACAGCTTTTTTTACAAAAAAAGAAAAGCTATTTTATCTCTATTGCGTCAATAGCTCTTCCGTAAATTCCAGCATATCCTTGATTAGTATTATCAGCCTTTGAAACCCATGAAAGCCAGCCACCATTTTTTAAATGAGCACGATAAGTAGCCCCCTCAATTTGGACTCCATCTATTTCATTTCCTAAATTACCTGCATAATCATTTCGATTTTCTACCCAAGGTAACCAATAACCTTTATTTTTATCATGAACTCGCATCCGATATTTATCGGCATAAATACCTCCAATTGGATTACCAAAATTGCCTGCATATTCTCCAGATGCAACAATAACATTTGGAAGCCAGTATTTTTTTACATTATCATATACCTGATATTTTAAAGTTCGATCATTAGAAGGCAAATCACGATCTAAATAAGGTGTTGGGTCAATTTTAACATCATAATTATTTCGAATTTCAAAATGTAAATGAACTCCATAAGCATTACCAGTATCTCCCATATAGCCAATTTGTTGACCCCTTTTAACATAATCACCCTTTTTGACATATACTTCTCTTAGATGGGCATATAAAGTATAATAGCCATCAGAATGTTTAATTTTAACAAAATTACCATAACTAGCTGTTCCGGTAGAACCTTGATTATGCTTTTGATTACTTACCGCCATAATAACTGTACCGTCACTATGAGCTGTAATTGCATCTTGTTGATACCATTTTTTAACTATATCTAAAGCTTCATGTACGTTTTGCCGATAACCATTTGTAATTTGGTTTTCAGCATCATATAAAACTCTACTCATAAATTCTCCTTTCATGGTAATTTATGAGTTTTTTTGATTTTTGCTTGTTTATATATCACAATTTTTTTAATTTTGCATATAATTTAGCCAAACAAAAAGACTTATTTTTCATTATGTACAATAACTTTAATAAGTCCTTTATCTAATTCTTCTAAAGCTCTACCAATCGTTCTTTTATTTTTATATTCACTTTCTGCCATTTGAAAATGATGATTTTCAAGCATTTGTTTACTTCTTATAGCGGCAACGTGAACTAACTTATACTTAGAATCAACGATTGTTAATAGTTTATCAATAGAAGGATATAACATGAAAACCACGTCCTTACATAAGTATAATACGATATTATTTTTAAATCATACAACTATTTTAATAATTTTTGACGACTTTTTGACACTTAAACTAATTTTCTTAAACCATTTAATACTAAAACCATAGCCCAAGTATCTTGTGAACAATAAATTTTTAAATTTTTATAAGTTTCCTTTAATTCATCTTTATTCATTACGGGATAATTAGCATAACAAATAACTGCTTCTGTTCCATTTTTCACTTCTAAACTTTGATAAGATAAATCTGAAAAAAGAGGCAAAGTTTTTTTTATTGAAAAAGAGCCACTTAACCTTTCATCATAAAAATTAAAAGTTTCAACATCATGCTCATTAAAACCTTTTTCCAAATAAAATTGTTTATTATTATTAATAATCCAAAGCAAATCAAAGCCGCGATTATAAAGCTTCATTAGATCATCGGCATATTTTGGAAAAGCAGCAGCAAGTTCTTTAATTCTTCCTTTTTCAAATGAAACATTTTGGGCAAAAAGAGTTCCTTTATTGACATCCACATTTTTTAATAAACATTTAATTAAATCTTCTCTTTCATCATTCATTGTCTTTGCTAAAAAAACTACATGATCTTTTTTTTCATCACAAACACCAGGGGCTTTTTCAATATGCAAACTAAACAAAAAAGGACTCTGAGTATAAGGATGCTCATTTTTAAATCTTGGAAGTGGACAAGGAAAAGTTTCAAAATCCAAATGATATATTGGATATTCCAAAGATTCTAAGGCAGTTTTAATTTTCTTCTTATTAATATATTGACAATGATTTTGATAACAATTTCTTTGAATAAAATGATTTTCTTTAGTAATCCAACTTTCATCAATATCTAACATATCATAATAACCATTATTAATTAAATCTAATCCCTTTAATCTTTTTTTATCAGGCGTAACAAACCCAAATCCATTATTAACATAATTTAAAACGCTGTTAGTTTTAGGGATTTTATTTCCACAGACAGTTTTAAAAAAAGGACATTCATTAGTTTTTTTATATCCACAATAAACTCCTAAAGGATAATTCTGTTGTTCTTCACCCAATAAAATATCAATATCCGCTAAAATTTTTGGCTGCATTTCTAAAGTTAATAAGTCACAGTCAAAAAACGTAATAACTTCATTTCCAAATTTATCAGTTCTATAAACCGGTTTTTCCTCTTCATAAAAGCCATCAAAAGTATACTGATCATTCAAAACTCCTAAATAATAATGAATCTTTTTATTTTGCTTTTTTTCTTTAAAATAATTATCAATTACAAATCGTTGAAAAGCCAAATCATAAATGTAATTACCTAATCCAAATCGATCAAGTAATTTATTTCTTTCATTAAAATAATTTTTTAAAGGCATCATTTTGCTAATATCTTCATTTAATTCTTCTCTTAAAGTATAAATGTTATTATTTTTTTGAAATATTTTATATTTTTTCTTTTTAGGATAACCACTTTCCAATTCTAAATATTTTTTAGAAGTTGTAGCTTTTATTTCAATTATGTTTATTGCATCACAAACTTCATTATAAATATCAGTGTAACACAAAAATTTTATTCCTTTATAATCATAATCAAAACATTTTTGATCCTTTGTTTCTTTAGCAAAAAATACATTTCCTTTAAAAGTTTTTGAAGCTATCTTAGCTGCTTCTAATTCAACATCTTTATAGTAATTTAACATAGCTTCTAATTGTTTGTCATTTTTAATAGTTTTATCAATTACAGTGCCATCTGTTGAAACATCGATCATTGATGATAATAATTCTTTTAATTTTAAATTTTCTTCTTCTTTTAAATATTTTTCATAAGAAATATCTTTATCAAAAAAAGAATCTTTAGTTTTAGCTAAAAATTTATATTTAGGACAACGACTATATTCCAAAAATTTTGTTTTAGTAAAAATCATTTTATTTAACTATCTCCACTGTATAAGTATCCGTATCTTTTGGATGAGTAACTTTAAATTTAACAGCATTATATCCTTCTTCTTCAATATCAAGTAAATAATTATTACTAACTAATTCACTGCCATAGAAAAAAGTTTCTTCTTCTTGAAATTTATCTTTATGATTATTTACATAAGTTTCAGCCGCAATTTGTAAACTATTATTTTTCATTGCTTCTAATTCTCCTGTTTTATCAGCTTCTTGATATGCAAAACTAACCTTTGTAATAGCAATTGTAAACAAAACTCCTAAAATTATTGTCAAAATTAATATTTCTTTAATTGCGTAACCATTCTTATTCATTTGTAACACCTACCCTAACTATCAACAATTATAGCATAAAAAAAAGTTAAAAAAAAGAACTATATTAAACTATAGTTTTACTATTTAGACAATTTTTTTCTAATTTCAAAGGTTTAAATGACGAATCATCTACAATAATTTGCAAAGCTTTCAAAGGCATTCTAAGAGACTCACGATAAATCTCATAAGAATTAGCTTTTTTATAATTCTTTATATCCCAAAAAGAAACCTTGTGTTCCAATAACTTAATTTTAGTTAACAAATCCAAATATTTTTTTACTTTGGCTAAATCTTCCCTACTTAAGGAAGACGAAAAACCACATTCACTTAAAAAGTCACCGATACAATAAGGATTAGCCACTAATATTTTTGATTTAAAACAACGATCATCTCTACTAAAATTTAATATTGGATAATGACTTACTTTTTTATTTAATAAATCTACACTTAAGCCTTCTTTATTAGGTTGAAATAAAATACTTCGAGAACCAATTACAAATGGCGCATACAACCTTCCATCAGCATTTCTTTCCAAAAGGTTCACTGAACTTATTTGTACTTGACCTAAATAAATAGTATCACTATTAATTGTTTTTTTTACCAAATATATCACTTCTTTCTAAAAAATAAGCGTAATAAATAACATCTATTACGCTCCACTTTATTTAACATCTTTTAAGATAATTGTATAAGACCCATTAGGGCTTTCTACTTCTATTGACTCACCTTTTTTATGGCCGATAACAGCTTTTCCTATCGGACTTTCATTAGAAATTTTGTTTTCAAAAGGATCAGCTTCCATTGAACCAACTATTTTAAATTCTTCTTCATCATCATCGTCATAACATACAACAATTGTTGATCCAATTGTAGCAACTCCTTTTTCCTTTGTTTCAGCAATTACACTATGCTCTAATTTATATTCAAGTTCTTTAATCCGAGCTTCAACTTGTGCTTGTTCATCACGAGCAGCATCATAGTCTGCATTCTCAGATAAATCACCTTGAGCTCTAGCATCTTTTAAATCTTTAATGACTCTTGGACGTACTACAGTTTTTAATTCATTTAGTTCTGTTTCTAATTCTAAGTACCCCTCAGGAGTTAAAATAATTTCATCTTTCATCTAAATCACATTCCTTTTTCACATTCCAAAACATATTACTATAAAACGATTTATTTGTCAAACCATTTTACACGCATTATATCAAATTTTTTTAAAGGATAAAGAACTTTTAAATAAACTACCATATTGGGATGATTTGCTACTTCAATTTCCTCATGTAATTCATTTTCTATTCTATGAATTTTATAAGAAAAAGTTTCCATATTTGGGCCAAAAAATTCAACTTCATCGCCAACTTTAAAATAATTACGTTGTTCTAGTTTAACAATTTTATTATTATCATCATAATCTAATACTAATCCTAAAAAATCTTGGTTAGAAACCTCTTGTCTACCTAAAAAGTATTGTCCCGATTTATCAGGAACACCATCAAAAAATTGTGGTTTACTTTCTCGGTTAGCACAGCGATTTAAAACTCTTAAATAATATTCTTTATCCTGATTAGTTAAAGTATGATTTAATATTTTATCTATAATTCTTCGATAAGATAAGATAACTGTAGCAATATAATAAATTCCTCGCATCCGTCCTTCAACTTTAAAAGAATTTACCCCTATTTTAAGCATTTCTTCAATATTTTCAATCATATTTAAATCTTTACTAGTCATACTAAAACAAGGCTCTTCATCACAAAGAAAAGTAAACCGACAAACTTGAGCACAGCCTCCTCTATTAGCATCTCGATTAGTAACCACATTAGATAAAACACAACGCCCTGAAAAAGAGGTACACATAGCGCCATGAACAAAGCATTCTAAATCAACACCAGTTGTTTCTTTTATCTTTTTTATATCTTCTTTACTAGCTTCTCTTGCTAAAACTAATCTTTGAACTCCTAATTTTTTATAAAACAAAGCAGCATCTTGATTTAATACACTTGCTTGAGTTGATAAATGAACTTCTAAATTAAGTTTTAATTTTTTAGTTAATTTAACTACATATAAATCACTTACAATAATTGCATCAACACCAATATCGTCAAGCTTCTTTAAATAATCTTCTAAACCAATAACATCTTCTTCATGAAAAATAATATTAACGGTTACATAAACTTTTTTGTTAAGGCTATGCGCAAAAGAAACTCCTTTTTCAATATCTTCTAAAGAAAAATTTTTAGCATTGGCTCTCAAACTATAATTTTGACCGCCAATATAAACAGCATCTGCTCCATATAAAAAAGCAAATTTTAATTTTTCTAAATCACCTGCTGGTGCGAGTAACTCAATCATTTTTCTTCCCCCTTAGGTGGTAACCGATATATTGTCTTTTGTTCTAAAAAGCCTTTTGAAGGCTTATCTAATCTTTGACCACTAACAAAATCATTAAACCATTTACTAATAGAGTCTGTTTTTAAAAAATTTAAATCAATTAACAAATAACTAATATTATCTTCATTTAAAAATACTCTACCATCATATTCAAATGGATCATATAAAACTGTTCCAAATTCATTTTCAACAACTAAAAATTCTTTTTTACTAATTGGCTCTTTAATTAACCGTTGTTTTCTTTTTTCTAAATTAAAATTTTCAGCATAATTACTTAATAAATTTCTTCTAGAATACATATAAGGTAAATGACCATAAACTAATAAACCTATTTCTTTTTTAGCTTTATTTAAAATAATTTTAATTTCATCATAAGTTATATCATTAGCTAAAATACAAGTATCAACTTCTTCTAAAAAACTATTAACAGTATAAGAACTACAAAGGCTATGCGTTCCATAATAAATTGTTATAAATTTTTTATCAACTTCTTTTAAAACTTCTAAAACCCCTATATCTTCAAAAACAACACCTTTAACTTTTTTTATAAATAAAGGCATTAAATTTCCTAGCAATTTAATACTATGACAATCTAATAAACGATTTATATAAACAAATGAATCATCAGGGATTTCTTCTAAAGAAAAAGTTTTATTCATTCCTACACAAAAGCCTTTTAAAGGAAAAAGAAAGTCACAATTATTAACTTTCTCTAATGCATTTTCCCCAGGAATTATTAAAAATTTATTTTTCATTTTTTCTTACACTTATTGATACACCGTCACCAATATCATAAAATTCGGTATCAAACTCCTCATTATTTTTTAAAAAATCAATATAATTTTCTATTTTAGTAACTAATTGTCTTAAATTTTTACTTTTAATTTCACTAGACTTACCAACATAACCATGAAATTTTAAATTATCAGTTATTATTGCTCCTCCAGGTGCTAAAAAGAATTTATATTTTTCAAAAAATTTTGTATATTGTCCTTTAGCAGCATCAATAAAAATTAAATCAAATTGTGTTCCTTCAGCTAAATTTAATTCTAATGCATCTTGAAATACAACGTTTACTTTTTGTTCAAAAGAACATTTTTTAACATTTTTTAAACATTCCATATAATTAGTTTCATCACGTTCAATAGTTGTGACTTTTACATCAGGACTACTAGATGCCATTAAAATTGCTGAGTATCCTATTGCACTACCAATTTCTAAAACATTTTTAATATTTTTAGCTTTAATATATTTCATTAAAAAAGCTATACCTTCTTTTTCCATTATTGGAATATTATGTTCTTTTGCATACTCTTCCATTTCTAAAATTAAACTTTTCATAATTCCACGCTTTCTAATTAATTGCCTGCACAAATACTGCTTAATTCACTGTTTTTAGCAATAAATTCTTCATTTGTATTTTGAAAGAAAACTTCTCCTGTGCAAACATTGGCTACAAAATAATAATAATTTGTATCACTCGGATTAAGTGTAGCCGAAATACTTGTAATACTTGGATTACATATTGGTCCAATAGGTAGTTTACCATTCATTGAGCCATCTGTCAAACGCGTATTATAAGGATTCGAATCATTTAATTCATCCCAAGTAAGTTCATCAACCCCAATTTCTTTATTAGCTCCATAATAAGTAGTTACATCACTACCTAATGACCAGTTTTCCTTAAGTCTAGTAAAAAATACTTGAGCAACAGTTTCCCGATCTGTTTCACTATTAGCTTCTTTTTCAACCATTGAAGCTATTGTTATAATCTGATGAACAGTATATCCACTATTAGCTATTTGTTCTTTATAAGGATTTAGTTTATTAGCGGTATGATCTAACATTGTTTCAATAATATCCTTAGCACTAGCAGTTTCTAAAAATTCATATGTATCTGGATACAAATATCCTTCTAAAGGATAATAAATTTCTTCATTAAGTATTTCTTCAGTTAAAAACCAATATTTTTCACTTTTAATTAATTCACTCAAATAATTAATATCATTAGCTTGACTTAAAAATTCATTAGCACTTATATTTAATTTTTCTGAAACAATTTTAGCATAATCAGTTAACCTTTTACCTTCAATAAAAGTTAATTTTATAGTATTTATTTTTACATCACCATTTGTAAACTTTTCAAGCATTTCAACAGGTGTCATATTTGGACTTAATTCATAATCACCAGCTTGAATACTTACACGACTAAAAAATAAGTAAGCTAGCAAAGAATATTTACTTCTAATTAAACCAGCATTTTTTAAATTAGTAGCAATTTCTTGTTTACTTGTACCAGCTTCAATAGTAAAAATTTGTACTTGATTATCCTTAGAAGCTGCTCCCATTCCCCAAATATAAAAACAACCTAGAAATAAGAAAAAAATTAAAATAACACTGGCAATAATAATTCCAATTTTTTTCATCAGTTAAATTTCATCCTTTTCTTCTAGTTTTGCTAAAATAGCCTCTACAGTATTCCATTCTTCTTCTGTTTCTAGGGGAAGTAAATCTCTATTATTACCATTTTTGTCATAAATATTGGCATAAACTTTTAAAGATCCTGTTTCATCTTTAGTATTATCAGTATAAACAATATAATTTTTATTAGTTTCAGACGACTCAAAAGTAAAAAGTATTTCACATTCGATGTCTTTTCCATTTTCGTCTTTTACAGTAAACACACTATTAGTAATTGGTTTTTCCTCTTTCATTCTCTTCTTTCCTTCCTTTTAAAAATGTATCTAAAATAATAGATGAAGCTACATTATCAATAATCTCTTTTCTTTTTTTACGACTTTTATTACTTTTTATCAAAATATTTTCAGCTTCAACGGTACTTAATCTTTCATCAATTAGATGAACAGGAATTTCAAAATTTTTTTCTAACAATTCTTTAAATTTCAAACTACGTTCACTAGCAAATCCTAAAGTATTATTCATATTTTTAGGCAACCCTAAAACAAAGTCAGTTATTTCTTTTTCTAAAACTATTTTCTTTAAGTCATCTAAAACACTATTGTAATCATTTTCATTAAAACGCAAAGTTATTAATGGCGATGCAATTGTATTAGTTTTATCACTTATCGAAATTCCCAAAGTTTTTGTTCCTAAATCAAGACCTAAAAATCTCATCTCAAATAATCCTTTAAAATATAAGATAAAATTGTTACTCGATCAAGCTTTAATATTTTATCACGAGCACCTTTGTAACTAGTTATATACCCTGGATCACCACTTATAAAATAACCAACCAATTGATTTATTGAATTATAACCTCTTTCTTCTAATAAACTGCACACTTCTTTGATGACATTTTTAACGTTTGCCATTTCTATTAAAGAAATATCAAACAATGTCGTATTTTCCATATTTCACCTCTTAAGTACAATGTTATTTTATCAAAAAGATATATAATTGACAAGAGATGACAAAATAATTATCTAAACATCAAAAGTTAAAATTATCCTAAAGCCAAGATTTGAATAATTAACACCACTGTCGTAAGTAAAAGAAAATAAACCATCATCTGTTCCACTTACGAAATCACCACCACGTTCAAACCAACAAATATTATAAGTTATAAAAAAAGCTAAATCGTTATACCAACTTCCTATAAATCTATTTTGTGTTAAATATTGTTGGCTATTAAACGGTCCCATTTCGCCTGTTGCATCACCTAGTATTCTTCGTTGATAATTAGTATTTTCTGTACTATAAAGATACTTGTCAAAATACTTTTCTGCAGGCCAACTATACCCATCAATAAACTGATTATTATCACTTAATTTACCGTTAAATCCAGAATTATATATACTATTTTGACCACTTATTAAATTGCCTTTTTCATCCATTATAACGCCCATAACATATTCCCAGGCTCCACCTGACATATCATAAATACCTGTAATATTTCCTGTTGTACTAGCTAAAGTACTATTTGGATATACTATATTACAACTGTCATCATTACAATTTCGATTACATTCTTCATTAGTTCCGGTATATCCACATGTTGGTTCATTATTAGCGGCATATCCTGTTATAAAATTTGAGTTGTTATTTATTCTGACATCCGTTGCACTTCCATATTTACTATGTTGTAAATAAGCTACTGCTCCCCATTCAGTATTTTTCATCATATGACTGTCTAAGTTTCTTTTGTAATCATATGAAGTATAGAATGCATTAGATACTTGAATACTTCGCCATGAACTTACATTTGGTTTGATTTGTATTGCTTCGCCATTTCTAACATTATAATTTGATGTTAATGCTGTGCCTGTTTCAAACTTGCCAACCCAAAATCCGATACTTGGTATGCTTAAAAATGCTGGATGTGTCATGTAGTCTTCTACTTGACAATTTCCTGTCGCTCCACTTTCCATTGGCGTTGTACATTCGCCAATTTTTTCATCACTTGTATTGTAATCGCCAAAGATAATTGGTATTTCATGTACTTTATTTTCATCTATTGTTGTTAAACTATCATATTGTCCTAAATCCCATAATTGATAACGGTATTTTGGAATCCATACAAAGTAACTTTCGATTGCATCTTCTGGAATGACTTCTCCAGCTAAATAATCTTCTGTTTCATCTTTTAATATTATTGCATTCGCCCAATTCTTTTCTTCGTAGCTATACCATTTGCTTCCAATGTCTGCTTTTTTGACTGTCCCATCACTATCTATTGTTACTGGTATTAATTCATCTTTGATTACTGGATCTGTTCCATTTAATATTGTTTCACTATATCCTTTTTTAAAATATAAATGACATTTAGTTAAACTTGTAGTTACATTTTTGACTATTGGACTCCATGACTCATAGTCCCATATTATATAAGCATCATTTGTACAACTACTTTTTACCTCATCAAAAATATTTTCGCCTTTTGTTGGAATAGTTTTTGTTTTTTTATTATTTACATATATTGCTAGTTTTATATTTTCAAGATTATCTAATTGTTTCTGAGTTTCTTTTTTATTCAATATACCTCCCCCCCAGAACAACTAGACTGGTTAGGAGGATTAAAAATGTTATTCTTTTTTTCATAACTTTTATTCCTACTTCCTACATATTTTAAATATATCATTTTTTTATTTTGTTTTCAATTAATTTATTACATAGATAATTGATATGGGTTAGTATCACTGCCATCGCCACTTATTATTTTTACACTTGAATTAAGAAATATAACTGGCATTATTGTTCTATAATAACTTGCCATTCCATAACCTATTCTTCTATCACCATTTAAACAAAATACATCATAGTCTGTATTTATGTTTTTTAAATAAGTTAAAGTCCAAATCCAATATTCATCTGTCTTATATAACCAATCATTAATAGAACAGCTTTTATTTTCCTCTAAATTCCAATCAAAAAGATCAGTTTCTAAACATATATCTCGTCCATTAATATTTTCGTTAGTAGCGTATCCATAATCACTTGGATAAATTAATCCTACTTTTCCTACCCATTCCGTTTTTCTACCATCGTATACGTCTATTCCTCTTTCTCTTTCATAAAACATAGAAGTTGTTACTCCATCATAAGTTGTAGTGCCACCTAAATTCCATAAAGTATTATCTATCATTTCTTTAGCTTCTTCAGTTAAGCCATTGCTACTAAAATCACATGGAGTAATTGCTCCATTTTGCCCATAAGGGCATTCTCCTGATGTTCGATTCCAATAAGCTCCTTCATTTAGCATTATTTGTAATGCACTATCTGTCCAATCACTTACGCCATTAATTCCTTTATTATCCCAACTATATTCTCCAATTGATTCATTTCTTATAAGTTTTAATCTTGTTTCTTTTTTTCCTGTTCCATCATCAATGTTGTTCATTACTCCTATTATTCGCCATAATTCATTATTAAATGATACATAATTATTTGGATCAGCTCCTACATATCTTAAATTATTGTCAGTTGTATTATCATATTTTAATTCATTTGTTTTCCCTTTGGCTAATATTTTACATGTTGCTATATCAGGGTTTAATTCACAATATGTTGGCTCAGTATTTCTATAACTTGCTTTTAATGTTACTTTGGCACTCCATTTACTATTTTGAACTCCTTCTGTTTCAGTTGTTACAAAGTCTGCTAACCATACTCTTAAATTATATGTTTTTTCTTCATTTTTATCTATAAATCCTTTGTCTAATGTATAAGCTATTTTAGTATTACTTTCTTTTGGCTCGCCAACCTCTAATGTATTCATTAATACTGGTTCATTATCATCTACCATTACTTTTAAATATTGTTCATCTAATGTTGATGTATTTAGTATTTCTAATTGAACTTCATAATCTGCATATGAAGAACAATTATTTTTTACTGTAAAAGTATACGGTTTTAATTGCATTCCATCTTCATCATGTATTGGAAATGTATTTTGAAGCAAAATATTATTACTTTCAGTAAATGTTATATTAAAGCAATCTGCTACTACCGAATTTGAATCAGTTTGAGTTACTCTTAATGACCATAATGAATAACTTATTCCCAATACTAAAGATATTATTAAACATATTCCTATTATTGTTAACAATATAATTTTTCCTTTTTTCACTTGCCTCACCTATCTTACATTTATAGTCTAACATATTTAAGCTTTTTGCTCAATAAAAAAACAGGTTTTTAACGCCTGCTATACTTCTTGAACTACAGCAATAATCATTGGTTTACATTCTGTTTGTTCAAATAAATAATTACTTAATTCTGATCTTAATTCTGTTTTAATACGATTGTAATCAACAAAACCATTAGTAATATTTCTTGTAATTACATCTTCACTAATTTCTTTCATTTTTTTAATCATTTCTTTTGCTTCTTTAACATAAATAAAACCTTTAGTTGTAATCTCTGGACCAACTAATAAAACCTTATCTTTTTTACTTAACGTAGCGCTTACCAAAACAATACCATTATCACTTAGCATTTCACGGTCTTTCATGACCAATTCTCCAACGTCATCACTACTCTTACCATCGATTAAAGTATCTTTTACTTTGATTTTTTCAAATTTATCAACAAATTTACCATCATCAATTTCTACAATATCTCCATTTTGTTTTAAGAAAATATTTTCTGGTTTTATTCCTAAAGCATTTGCAAGATTAGCATTATTAACCATATAACGGTATTCACCTTTAACCGGCATATAATATTTAGGATTCATTAATTTAATCATTAACATAATATCTTCACTTGAAGCATGATGCAAAATATTTTTATCTTTTGGAAGAGATATTATTTTACAACCGGCCATAGCTAAATCATTTTCTAATTTAACAATTGTTTTTTCATTAGAATCATATCTAGGTTCAGCAAAAACAACTGCATCTCCTTCTTTTAAAGTTATAAATTTATCATAACCATTTACTATTTTACTAATTGAAGCATAGGCATTAGCTTTATCGTCACATATAAGTAAAATAGCATTACTATCTTCTATATTTGACAAATCACCTAACATATCTGGTTGGTATTCAAGATAATGATTTTCACTAGCAAAACGAATAAAATTTTGTAATTTTTTACCCATAATTACAATCTTTCGATGAGAATTTTTAGCTGCTGAAAAAATATCTTGAATTGTATATAAATGTGTCGGTAAAACACTAAACAAAATACGACTATCATATTTACTTATAATATCTCCAAAAAAATTAGTTAACCGATGAGTTGGCGAAGTATGACCAATATGCTCTGAAAAAACAGATTCACAAAGTAGACATAAAACACCTTTTTTACCTACATAAGCTATTTTACCTAAATCCATATCGTAAGCATTTTTCATCAATGGATCAATAATAAAATCACCTGTATAGCAAATTGCTCCATGTTTAGTATTCAAAGAATACATTACTGCTCCAGGCACACTGTGACTTACTGGTAATGGGAAAATTGTTACATTTTTAAATTTCAACGTTTTGTTTGGCACAATTTCAATAATACTCTCTTCTTTAACTCCTAAATCCATTAAAACAAATTTAGTATAATGAGTTGCATAAAATTTAATACCTGGAATTATTCTTACTAAATCAGCGGCAGCACCCATATTTTCATAATGACCATGCGTTATAAAAACACCTTTAATTTTTTGTTTATTTTTTATTAAATAATCATAATCTGGAATTATATAATCAATACCATACATATTATTTTCTGCATATTTTAATCCACAATCAAAAACAAAAATCTCATCATTTACTTCAATAATATATGTATTTTTCCCCATTTCATCTAGCCCACCAAGACTAAATATACGTATTTTTTCCATAAAAAAAATCTCCTTCTATTATTATTTTTCCTTTTGTAAAAGTTCTTTTTAAAAATAAAGAACAACTTAAAAAGTTTTTTAATGTAAAATAATTATACCAAAACTTTTACTAAATTGCAATAACCACAATAAAAATCTACCAGCTTAGCTGGTAGTTTTACTTTGCCCTCTAAGGGCCTCTTACTGGCAGCGCTATATTGCGCTCCGAAATGTTCATCGTCTGCACTACGTTTACTACTCGCTATTTAAATAGCTTAAATTGTTTTACTCTCTTGCCAGTAAATGGGTCTATGTACTCTTTACTG
>CALVWG010000091.1 GCA_944364655.1 uncultured Bacilli bacterium
AATCAAATAAAGATAAAAAGAACAATAATATTATTCAAAATAACATAAAAAAAGTAATTTTAATGTTATTAATCAAAATAAAAAGAGCATTATTTAAAAATAATACCCTTTTGTCAACAGTCTGAAATCCTTTAAAGGATTTTTTTTAACTTAATTCTTTTTTTAACCAAGTCATTATTAAATTAACTATATATGCTTGCTCTTCTTTAGATAACTCTTTATTTTTTGAAATATGATGCCATTTAAAAAGACATCCACGACAACAAGTAGCTGTCGCATGTTGAGCAATAAAAACTGGATGATTTCGATAAGGAGTTTGTTTACCATCATTTATAATATTTTTAGGAGCAAGTCTTGTTTTTACAAAAATCTCAGCATGTTCTTTTATTTTATCTAAACCTTTTTCTTTAATATATTCAATATCTTTTTCTTTTAAATGAAAACTACTTCGAAATTTAGACTTTGCTAATTTATTTAAAATATCATTCATTTTACTCCTCTTTTCAAAAATAATTTTAACACTTATAATTTAGTAAATAAATAGATATTCTGAAGGTTTTCGTTATCTTTATTACAAGTTGTTAAAACTAAATCATAGGTATTTTTAGGAATAGTTATAAAACCAATTTTTTCTTGAAATGTAATTTTCTTTAAAAGATATAAATACTTTTTTTGATTAAAATAAATTATTGCTTGATCATTAATAGATAATAATTCTAAATTTTTAAAATAAGAAATATTACTATTACCAGAATGTGAGGCAATTACAATCGTACAATTTTCATTTGGTTTACAATTACTTATTTGTTCCAATCCTTTATCTACTGTATTTAATTTTGAAGAATAAAAGTAACAAGGCTTATTTAAATTTATTTTAGGAATTTCTAAAGTATATTCTACATCATTATTAGAAGGTAAATTATGATGACTTTGATCTTGTGATACACTAATTATTTTTGTTACAATACTTTTTTCAAAAGAAAAGAAACTAACTATAATTATAAATATTAGAATAAAAAGAATCTTTTTTTTCATCATTATTTCTTTCTTTAATAACATAAGTTGTTGGAATAATTATTTGATTTAAAAAAGTATTAGGTACAAAATAAGTTTCATTTACAACTGAAATTTCTTTAGTAATAATAGTTTCATTAGAATTTAAATTATCTAATATAATTTCTATTTTTTCATCAGAACCAATGTAGCCTTCTAAATTTTCTGTTTCTAAAAGATAATATTTTCCTAAAGGTAATAAATCACTTTCAATTTTTCCAAATTCATTTGTATAAAAACTAGCAATCTTTTCATTTTTAAAATAAATAACTTGATTATTTTCAATAATATCTTCATTAGCAAAAAGACTAAATTCTACATTAGCTAAAGGATTTTTATTTTGATCTGTTTTATTAATAATAATTTTTCCTTTTACAATAGGTTTATTAATTACTAAAATTTCTTTTTGAACTATTTGTTCAAAAGAGTTATTAAAAAGAAGAGAAACATTTATTGGTCCTTTTAAAGGCCAGTAACCATCTAATGATTTTGTTTCTAAAAGAAAATATTCGCCTAAAGGTAAAAATTCTGTTTCTAAAATGCCTAATTCATTAGTTTTAAAATCACCAATTTTTTCATTTTTATTATAAATTAATTCATTGTTAACTACGATGTCATTTTTTGTATATAAAGAAAAAATAACGTTTTTAAGTGGTTTATTTTGCTCATCAGTTTTTTTAATAATAATTTTTCCTTTTATTGGTTGATTATAATAATTAATTTCAATTATTTTTGGAGTATCTTTATTAACTGTAAATTGTATTTTTTCTGGATTCCATAAATAATTTGGAATATTTGCTTTAACTTCTTGTAGTTCATAAGTTGAAGGATATAAATCATTTGTTAAAAATTCACCAAATTCATTAGTTTTAAATATACAATCTTCTGTTTCACAAATGTATTTTTGATTTTTAAGATCATAAATCTTAAAAGCAACGTCAGCTAATAATATAGTTTTTTTAGTTTCAGCATCTTTTTTTATTACTTTTAATTTTGAAGTAAAAGGTTCATTAATTAAATTAATATTTGTTTTTTCTAAGGTTGTTTCATCCACTGTCAAATATATGTCTTCGCTTTTTTGATAATTTTCAATAGTTGTTAATTGTCTTATAATATATTTACCATAGGGTAGTGTTATTTTTATTTGTCCTAAACTATCAGTTTTTAAATTGTAAAATACTTCTTCATTATTTTGCTTTAAAATTACAAATTCAGAATTAGATTCTGGTTTTAATCCTTCGCTAGTAAGGTATTTTTTATCAATAACTAGCTCTGTTTTATAAACTTCATCTTGAACAGTAATAATTTTAGTTTCATTAATATTTTTTTCATTAATTGAAAAATAGTATTTATTATTATCAAGTTTATAACCAATTGGTGCTTTAGTTTCTTTGATATAATAATCTCCAATTGTTAAATCATTTATAGTAGCTTCACAATTAGTTAATTTAATACTTTTTATAAATGTGTCATCATTTTTAAATAAACCGTACTCAATATTTTCTAAATTTGCTTCTCCTTGTGGTAGGCACTTTTGATTATCTTTGTCTACTTTTTTAATTTTAACTTTACCACTTACAGCTTTAAAAATTATCGTACTATCTACATTGCTTAGATTGCCAGGCACTACTAAATCTTGACCTGTGTCATGGTGAAATAAAATAATATCTTGATTTCTTTCTTGTTTCTTTTTAGTTAAATGAATAACGCCAATACTATTAATGTCATTTGGTGTAATAATTAAATTGTTATTTTCAATTTTTACCTGACAATTTGTATAATCTTTTATTTCAAATTCATTTAAAATACCATTTTCATCATTTAAAACATAAGGATTTCCATAAGGTACCATTATTGTTTTTGAATCAAAACTGGGTTTTTGATAATATCTATTTATTAAATTATCCAATTCTTGGTATTTTTCTTCAATATTTAAGGGAGTATTAATAACATACTGCCATGGGTTAGGGGAGTAATTTTTGCTAGTAAAATTAAACTCTTTATTTAATTCTTGCCAAATTTTAGCTTGCGTTGCCACAATCCAATCTGTAGTATTATGATTTTGATAACCATAACCAAAGTAGGCTAGTAAACTTATTTTTTCTAGTTGTTGATAACTTATACCAGCTTTTAAAGCCATCTCTGAATTTGAAATATTATAGTATCCTATATAGTCTCCCTTATATCTTGAAACACCTGGCTCAATACAATAGGCAATGTTTCCATTACTGTTTCTTCTAAAAATTTCAAAATCACCAAACTTACCATCAGAATAAACATAGTGATAATCTCCTATAAATGTACTGTTAATTTGATCAACCACCGTTGATGCTTTTACATCTAAAATTTTAATTAAAAAAATAAATATTAAAAATATAATTTTTCTTTTCATATTTTTCTCCTTCTAACAATACATTAATTAGAAAAAGAAAATTTCCTTTTTTTTATAAAAAAAATTAATCGACAATATTTTTAAATAAATAAAAACTTGAATCTTAAAATTCAAGTCAATTAATATTTAAAAAGGTTCACTTAAATCAAATAATATAGGTTTTTGCTTTAAAATTTCTCGTTGCTCTTCAGATAAATATTTTTTATCAATAATTACTTCTAATACAAAATCATCAAAAAAATTATCATTCATAATGTAGTAACCATTTTTATGTACTTGATCTCCATAGCTATCTTCAACTTTCCATCTTATTATTTTATTATCTTCAATATGAACTCCAGTTAATAACATTAAATGTTGAAAATCAATATCATACATAGATAGAGCTTCGCTTTTTGTTAATAACTCAATATTAAAAATATCTTTATAATTATATAAATTTGAATCCATTATTCCCAAATCATTATTTGTCATTTTTCTCATGGCGCATCCAAAATAAACAGGAAGACCATTTTTTAATTGTTTAATAGCTAAATTTTTTAAAATTTCAATTGGTAAGTTAATAAATTCTACATAACTATTATTATAAATACTTTCAGCAAATTCTTTTCTATAAAAACAATTGTATTTTTTATTAAACATAGGTACGTTTGCTATACCAACAAAATTATTTAAATCAATCGTTAAATATCTATTTGCAAAATCTAATGGAGTAAGATTTTTAAGTTTTACATATTCGTTATTTTTATTTTTATATTCAAAATCAAAATTTAATGGTAGTTCTCCTAAACATTTTGCTAATATATTATAATTTTCATCTAACATTTTGTCTTTAATTTCCATTAAGTTATTGAATGAAGAATTTTCTTTTTTTAATTTTATTAATTTAAAAACATCTTTTTTAACTTTATCATTTAATAAATTTATTAATGAATTTGGATTTTTACTATTTTTAACATCTGGCATAACTGTTTCAGGAACTAATCCATATTTTTTTACAAGTGATCTAAAATATTCAAAATATCCACCTTCGTATACTCCATATTTTAAATAATCTTTTTTAATTTCTTTTTCAAAATCAAATTTATTATTTTCAATAATACGATTATAAATTGTATTTGCTTTTTCTAATTTATCTAAAAAAGCTAAATAATTTGCTGATAAAGCAAAATTTTCTTCATCAATATTAAGATTTTGAGCAATATTATTTTTTATTAAATTAATACCTGCATATATCCAACATCTTTCAGAAGAACCTTGATTGTAAATCTTGGATTTAGGTAATTCTATATTAAAAATATTAACTGTTTCATTAATTACGCTACTATCTAAGCAGAAGCTATTTAAACCTACATTTTTAATTGCATTTTCAATAATTTTATTGTATTTATTTTTTTTATAGTTATTATTAATTTTTGTAATAAAATCGTAACTTATATCTTGCATACTTAATCTCCTTATATTTAAAATTATATCATAGCAAAAAATTATTTTAAATAATCCATCATAAATTAAAAAATAAATTGAATTATAAATAGAAACAATCCAATAATTAGAATAAAAAATTAATTAACAATTTTTTAAACCTTAGAAAAAACTAAGTGATATAATAATTTAAAGAAGTGTGTTAAATGGTTTGTCAAAATTTTGGAGATACATGGAATTTATAATTTTAAGTAATTTCTATTTTTAACCCTTGAAATATTTCCTATAATAAATTGCTTTTCCATTATAAAATGTTAGTGTGAAAGGAGAAAAATTATGGATCAAGAAAAAATTGGTAAATTTATTGCTAGTTGTAGAAAAAATAAAAATATAACTCAACAAGAATTGGCAGAAAAACTTGGTGTATCAGATCGTACTATAGGCAATTGGGAGAATGGTCGAAATATGCCTGATTTGTCATTGTTTAAGCCTCTTTGTAAAGAACTAGATATTACTTTAAATGATTTAATTAGTGGTGAGAAAGTAAGCGAAAATAAATATCGTGAAAAATTAGAAGAAAATATAATTAATACAATTGACTATTCTAATAAAAAATTAAATAATCGATATAATTTTATTGGTTTAATATTTATTATTTTTGGTATTTTAATTTCTGTAACAGCAATTGCAATATTTCCAAGTGAAAGTAGTTGGGGTTCTATTTATTCTGTTTTGGGCACAATTATATCTTTAATAGGCTTTAGTAAATTTACAAAAAGATTACCTTATTTAAAACGATTAATATGTAACTTTAGCTATTTTATAGTTTTTGTTGCCCTGTTAATAACAATAGACTATATAGGCGTTGTTAATATTCAACAAGCGCCAAGGTTTTCATTAAAAAAGATTACTGGCGAAAACATTATTTATTATGATACACCATTTTATGATGTTATAAGATGTAATGTGAATAAAGATAATGAAACTTTTAAAATAATTAAAAATCAAAAATATGATAAAATCAATGTTGATAAATTTTGTGAATGATAATTTAGTTTTAGATTTTGATAACATTTATTATAAATAATAAATTTCAAAAATAATGAAAACATCAGAATTAATCTGATGTTTTTATATTTATACTCGAAAGTTCAAGTTACAATTAACATGGTGCCTTAAAAAAAGATGCACAAAGAATAATATATATTGCTTGTTTATTTTAAATTTCGTACTCTAGAATATCCTTGTTCTAATTTTTCAACAAAATTTTTGGGAATTTTTTGTTTTGCTTGTTCAATTAATGTATTATCAATGCCAAACAAAGCTTCAGCCATTGAGCCAACAATACAAGCATTAGTATCGGTATCTCCACCAAAGGTAATTATTTTGATAACGGCTTCTTCATAACTATTAGATGTAAAAAGCGCATATAAACAATTATCTATCGTTTTATAACAAGTACTATTAAATTTTTCAAAAGGTGAATATACATACTTCAATTTTAATTTTTCAATTATTTCTTCTTTTATATATCCTTTTCTTGCTAAATAAATTATTTGAGCAATTGTTGTTGCGCATTTAATGGCTTCTTCAGAATTATGTGATGGAATTGTTGCTAACTTGGCATTCTCAATTATGTCTTTTTTTGAATTAAATAAGTATCCAACAGGAGAAATTCTCATCATAGCACCATTTCCGATACTATTACCAACTTCATTACTATTTGCCCACTTAGTAAAGCTAGGAGAAAAAACACCTTTAAAATATGGCTTGAAATTGGGAGTGTATTCTTTGTAATCATTAGCATATTTTTTTAAAAAGTATTCATAATTTTTATCATTAAAAATTGCATCTAAAATCGCGACTGTTAAAATTGTGTCATCACTGAAAAAACAATCTTTTAGAATAAGAGTATCTAACGTTATATGAGAAACTTTTTTTACTTGTCCAAATTCATATATAGATCCAGCTAAATCTCCTATTATTGCACCCCACATAAACTAATCCCCCTAAATAAAAAATAATCTTGTTAATTTGCAAGTGTGTTTTTTAATTGCCAAAATCAATTTATTACTATAAACAGGCTAAAAGAAATTATATTATTAAAACTCGAAACATAAAAGTTCGAGTTACAATCAATCTGGTGGAGCAGAGGAGAATCGAACTCCTGTCCAAACAATCCTTTGTTAAAACATCTACAAGTTTAGTTGAAATTAAATTTAATATACTTTATGACTCCAACACATCAAACGAGTATACGATCCTTATTATTATTCGTAAAATTATCTAAGGAAAATAATTTTATATATCTTATATATATGAACCTCTAAACACCCTATAAGAGAAAGTGAATAAAAGCCTTCTTAATTACCTTAAATTAGGCTGCTACTGGAGCAAAAGAAGCAAACGAATAGTCTTCGTCATTTAATTTTAATTTGCGCATTTAAAGTATGCCTACTACTTGCCGTCTTAATAAGTAATTGCTGTCGAAACCATAAACTGCCCCGTGAGCTAATTATAACATAAAATGCTTGCAATATCAATGTTTATGCGATATTATAGCTTTAAATAAATATTAATGTTTATAAGTTAAGAGGGGGATCTTTATGTATGAAGAAAAAGAACCTGTAAAAAAAGTTAAAAAAGAAAAAATAAAACATGAAAATAAATTTTTTACCAACACTAAAGATAACAAAAAAGTTAAAGAAAATGAAAATCCAAAAAAAGATTCTAATGTTAAAAGTAAAGGTATAAAGTTTTTAACTTTTCGAGCAGATTATGTTTCAGTTTTAATTAGATTTGGTATTTTTTTACTATTTGCATTTGTAGCAATTTTTATAATAACTAAAATTCGTAATAGTGGCGATGCTAAAACATTTACTGAAAATATGGAAAAAATGAAAGAAGTTGCCTATATATATTATAAGGTTGATAAAAATCGCCCAGTTTTAGTAGGCGATGAAGTAGTAATGACCCTTGGCGATATGGAAGAATCCAGTTTAATAAATGAACTTAAAGATAAAAAGAAAAATGTTTGTAGTAAAGAATATAGTTATGTTTCTTTAATAAAAACTGACGAAAATAATTATGATTTAGAAGTTTATTTATCATGCGGTGGCGAGGCACAGATGGCTACTTATCCAGTAAATTATGACGAAACATCTGATAACGAAGAAGATAATGATAGCAGTTCGGAAAAAACACTATTGTATGAATTAAAAAGAACTGTAACTACTAATGAACAATATAGTTGTCCAGAAGGTTATTATGGCGCTGGAAAATATTGCGTAAGTTTTAACAATACTGATGTTATTGACGCTACTGCTAAATATAAAGTTAAACCTGAAATAAATACTAAAGCAAAATACAAAGCAAGTGGTTATGAATATGAATATGTTGATCCTATTTTAAATACTAATCCTTCATCATATAAATGTAGCAGTGGTTACACTTTAAATGGAACAAAATGTGTAAAAGAAGGTACTGTTTACTATAAAACTAGTAATTCTTATAGTTGTCCTAATGGAGGTACACCTTCCGGAACAAAATGCTTATTTACAACTTATGCATCATATAAAGATGAAATAGCTTATTGTAAAAATGGAACATTGATTAACAATTCGACTTGCTATATAACAAAAGATTATAGTGTTTCTTGTATAACTGGTAAAAAAGATTCTTCAATTAATGCTTGCTATACAACTTATTCACCAACTGAGGAGTTAAGTGATTGGCTATTTGATGGTAAAGTGACATATAGAGAAGATTATGATGTTGATCATTTAGAAAGTGAAACTAAAAAATATGAAGTTGATGAATGGTTAGATAATGGTAAAGTTCGTTATAACAGATACATTAAAGTATATAATAAAATATGTGATGACGGAGATGAACTAGTCGGTAGTACTTGTCGTCATTATGATGAAAGTTATGAAAAACGCTATTGTAGTGGTTCAGATTATCACCTAAGTAGTGATGAAAGTGAATGCTATACTTATGATGACCCTTATTATCGGAATACAAATGGTTCATATACTTGTCCAGATGGTTATAGTAAAAAAGGAGTCGGAGTAGATACAACATGCTATAAATATGAAAATGCTACTAAGACAACAAACAAGGTTCCTTACTGCGGTGCAATTTATGATTTAACCAGTGATGGTAGATGTTTAAGAACTGTTGATGCTGATTTAGTAAATGAAGAAATTGTTTACACTTGCCCAGAAGGTTATACTAAAACAGGAAGTGGTCAAAACACAAAATGCTATAAAAAAGCTAGAACGGATAGCTACTATTATTGTTCTGATTCTGAGGCAACATTAAGAGGAACAAGATGTATAATACCGTCTAGTACCAGCTTTCTAGCATATTCTTGCCCATTAGGATATGATTTATCTGGAAACAAATGTGTAAAAACCAATGCTGTAAATCGTATTTTAGCAACAGAAAACGATGGGCCAACAACAAAAGAAGAAGTTATATGGAGTAAAGAACAAAATCTTGATGGTTGGACTTGGACTGGTAATACAAAAGAAGCAGAATAAACTGTTTCTTTTTGTTTGTATTTTTACATAATAAATATTATAATATTTTTAGGAGTTGATTAATGATGAGTTGTTATGAACTTGCTAAAAAATTTAAAAAAAGATATCCTTTAACAATCGCATGGCGTATTTTTCAAAATTCAAAAGTTATTGACGAACACGTTAATGGTGATGAAAAAATAACATATGCTTTTGTTGGCCAAAAAAATGAAAGTCCGTTTGATTTCTTTCAAACTGCTGCAATTGCTATAACTAATAAAAGATTAGTTATTGGTCAAAAAAGAGTTTTATTTGGTTATGCCTTTAGTAGCATAACACCAGATTTGTATAATGATATGCAAATTTATCAAGGCCTTATTTGGGGCAAAATTGTAATCGACACTTTAAGAGAAAAAGTTGTAATTTCTAATTTATCTAAAAATTCCTTAGTAGAATTAGAAGATGCTATATCTAATTTTATGTTAGAAGAAAAGAAGAAGTATGGAAAAGAACCGTTCTGTAAATAAAATAAAAAAAAGAAGAAGATTAATTGCTCTTTTTATAATAATTTTGATTGCTTTTCTTATTATCTTTAATTTTATAAGAAAAAAAGATTATAAAATTAATTATCAAAGAAATGATTATAATATTGAAGAAACATATAATAAAGAAAAAAATTATTATGCTTTTATTATTAGTAAAAATGATGTTAAATATTTTACCATATTAAGTGATAAACATTTTTTAACTAAAAAACTAATTTATGATATAAATGAATTCAATACAGATAATGAAAGTTGTATAGCAATAAATAGTAATAAAGCTAAATTTGAACCATTATGTTTAACTGCTGATGGCCAAATATCTTATCATTTAGTTTCTGAAGAAATGAAAGAAAAAATAAATTATAATCAAGAAGAATTTGGTCAAAAAATAAATGAAACATATTTTAATATCTCTGTTAATAACACTATTTATAAAAATTTCTATATTTGGAATTATCATGGTTTTTATCGAATAAATAAAGATACAGCAGAAGAAATATCAATTTTTAATAAAGACATTTATTCACCATCATTAACTGTTCAAGTAGATAAGTATTTATTTGTTCCGGATTATGAAGCAGATTATTATTTTAACAAAGCTTACATAATTGATATGACGACTGGTAAATTAAGTAGCTGGAATTTAGATGAATCAATTTATTTTGATAGTGCCGTTTTAGGAGTCTATAATGATGAATTTTATTTAGTTGATAAACATGAAAAAAAAGAGTGGAAAATAAATATTTCCAAGCGCTTAATTGAACAAGTTGGTTCTGAAAGTAAAGGTGGGATCACTTATCAAAATGGCTTCATAGATGTTACTATGAATAAATTATTATATCAAGACAATACTTTTACGGGTGTTTTACCAATCAATTACGTAGTAGAAAATGGTTTATATCTTCAATTTCAAGATAATAAAATGAAACTAATAAACGAAAATCCAACTTCTATTATTAAATATGATGAAGAATCAATTTATTATTTAAAAAATGATTCCTTATATGCCTATTTTTTAGACTATGGTGAAATATTTTTAATGAATTACTTTGAATGGAATTTTAATAATACTAATATGATTTTTATTTATTGATTGTGTCAACAATAAAAAAGATTCATATTTTATTATTAGGAGTGATGATCAATGTATGGACCAATTTTTGAAAGAATCGAAAAAAATATGATTGTTCCCAAAAACAATCAAACTTATTTTGATTATTATACAATTGAAAAAGGTGATTCATTATATGGAATCGCAAGAAAATATAATATTAACCCTGAATTGTTAGCTGGTTTAAATGGCTTAAGCATGGAAGATTATATTTATCCAAATCAAGAAATATTAATTCCTAAAAACGGCTATAGTTATTATATTACTAAAGAAGGAGATACTTTGGATATGGTAGCTAATATGTTTAAAATACCTAGCAATCAATTAGTAAAAAATAATGGAGTTATTTATTTAGCTGAAGGTCAAGTTTTGGTAAATCCAAGACAAATGTAAAAATAACTTAAAGTAAATGAGCAAAATCATTTGCTTTTTTAATTGTGATAATTTATGATTTGTGATATTATTTAGTAAAGAATAGGAGGAGTAAAAATGGTATTAAAAAAACCTTATGCTTTTCTAATAAAACATTTTAAATTAATCCATTTATTATTATGTATTCCTCTTGTTTATTTACTTATCAGAACAGGCGCTATTGCTAATTTTTTAAACACTTATGTTCAAGCCAACTATTATACTAACCAAACAAATTTAGCCGGATTATACATTAATTATTTTATGTATTTAGCAATCTTATTAGTTTTATTATTAGTTTTGGCAATTTATCTATTAATGCGGCAAAAGAAAAAAGATACAAGATTTTATTTATTTTTACTATTTTACTATGTTTTACTATTTGCCTTAATAACATTTTGCCATAGTATTTTAAATCAAATAGAAAGTACAACTCTAGAAGCTCAAACAATTAGAATTTATCGTGATATATCTTTAATAATTTATTTACCTCAATTCTTTTTTGTCGGTTACAGTTTTTTAAGAGGAATTGGTTTTGATGTTAAAAAATTTAACTTTGATGAAGATGCCAAAGAATTAGAGATAACAGAT
Source organism: uncultured Bacilli bacterium (assembly GCA_944364655.1). Lineage (GTDB taxonomy): Bacteria > Bacillota_I > Bacilli_A > RF39 > UBA660 > Ventrenecus. The sequence continues at coordinate 12,052 of CALVWG010000091.1, forward strand.
ATTGATAATGAAGAATTTGAATTAGTTTTTGGTAAAGACGCCTATAAATATAAAAGAACAATTAGAAGATTTTTTCGAGAATTTAAATATTATATTTTAGAAAATAAAATTGGGTTTAGTATTTTAGCAAGTATTGTAGTTGTAGTTTTAGGAACATTGCTTTATTTAAATTTTGGCGTATACAATAAAGTATATCGGCAAACAGAGAATATGAACCATAACGGTTTAGTTATCAGTGTTGAAAAAGCTATCTTGACCAATTTAGATATTGGGGGAAACACTTTAAATAAATACTATATGGCCTTAGCAGTTAATATTAAAAATAATAAAAATAGCAATACCGTTTTAGATTATGAAAACTTTTTATTAAATGTTGGGGGAAGATTTTTAAAACCTATTCTTGATCAATCAGCAAACTTTCCTGAACTAGGATATCCATACATTAATACTACCAAAATAGACGCTAATTCTTCTAAAACCTATGTTTTGGTTTATGAAGTCGATAGTAGTCTAATTAATCAACCTATAAATTTAAAAATATTAGATTCTGTTACTTTTGAAATAGGTAGTGTTACGCCAATATATAAAACAGTCAATTTAAAATATGAAATAATTGATAAAAATACTATAGTTCGCGTAGTAGATTATAATAAAATATTAGAACTTTCCGATACATCATTAGGTATGTCGCAAATAAGAATTTCAAATTATCAAATTAATAACTCTTATGAATATAGTTATCAAAGTTGTTATTATAATATTTGTCAAGATGTTAAAAATAAAGTTACTGCTAATTCTTCTAATACTTTATTAATTTTAAATCGTATGTTCCAACTAGATACATACTCAATGTATTATAATGTTCGAAAAGGTTCAACTAATTTTATTAACGATTTTATAAAAATTGAATATACAATCAATGATAAAAAATATACAATTAAGCCTAATGATGTTACCCCTAAAGAAATAAATGATTATTGGATATTTGAAACCAATTCCGATATTAGTACAGCATCAACAATTTCCTTATTAATAAATATAAGAGGTAACTTATATCGAATGAAAGTGAAGTGACAAAATTGTCATTTCCTTTTTTTTAGTTTATGTTATAATCAGTTTTAGAAATGAGGACAATTATGTTAGCTAAAATATTGATTGTAGAAGATGATACTTCAATTTTAATGGGTTTAAAATTTTGTTTAGAACAAGAAAACTTTGTTGTTTTAACCGCATCAACTGGTCAAGAAGCTTTAGAAAAGATCAAAGAAGGATGTGATCTAGTATTACTTGATTTAAATTTACCAGATATTAATGGGTTTGAATTACTAAAAATGATTCCCAATGATATAGCGGTTATATTTTTAACGGCCAATGACGAAGAAGTTTCAATAGTTCAAGGATTAGATATGGGAGCCGAAGATTATATTACTAAACCTTTTAGAACAAGAGAATTAATTAGTCGAATGAAAGCCGTTTTAAGAAGAAAAAAAGGTAGCTTAAGTAATATTATTAAAATTCAAAACATAGAGATAGATCCTAGTAGTGCAAAAGTTTTAAAAAACAATAAAGAAATCTTTTTAACTTCTATGGAATATAAAATATTACTTATTTTAGCTACAAATCCTAACGTTGTTTTTACTAGAGAAAAAATTCTAGCGTTAATCTGGGATGTTAATGAAGAATATGTTAATGATAATACTCTTACAGTTTATATTAAAAGATTAAGAGAAAAAATAGAAGATGATCCCAATAATCCTAAAATTATTATAACTGTTCGAAAAGTCGGCTACAAAATTGGAGAATAAAAATGAAAAAGAAATTAGGATATTTAATATTAGGTGGCATAATTATTTTTTGCGTTGGTTTATTTTTAGTAAAAGCTAATTATGATAGAGTAAAAAAAGAAATAATTTTAAATAATAATACAATTTTATTAAATTTAATTAATAATCATCCCGAATTAGAATTAGAAATAATTGATTCTATAAAAAATATTAAAGAAAACAATGATTTTTCCATTTTAAATAAATATAATTTAGATTCTTTAGAAAGCTTAGATTATTTAAATGAAATAAAAGATTTAAGAAATACTTTATATATAACGTATATTGGTTTTTATTTTATTATCTTTATTATAATATTTATTTTTGTTTATGTAAGTGAAAAAAGACGAAAAAAAGAAATATTAAAAATTGATAAGTATCTATTTACACTTTTAAGTAATGATATTAACATTGATCTAAAAGATTTTCAAACAGGAGATTTAACTGCTTTACAAAATGATTTAATGAAAGTGACAAGTCGTTTAAAAAATGCTTTAGAATCTTCTACTAATGATAAAAAAGAATTATCCAAAACTTTGGCGGATATTTCGCATCAACTAAAAACGCCTTTAACTAGTTTGTTAATTATTAATGATAATTTATCTTCATTTAATATTGATGATAAAACAAGAAATGAATTTTTAAAAAAACAAGAAAAAATAATTTTACACATGAAAGGCTTAATTATTAGTTTATTAAAAGTTAGTCAAATTGAAAGTGGAACAATAGTTTTAAAAAAAGAGCCAGTTAACCTAGCTAATCTTTTTGATTATGTAATTTTACAACTTGATTTATTATTAGTAGCTAAAAATATTAATTTAGAAAAAAACATTAACGATAAAATAAATGTCCTTGGTGATTTCAATTGGTTAGCCGAAGCATTTTTAAATATTTTAAAAAACGCTTGTGAACATTCTGAGTGTAATGGTCAAATAGAAATTGCTGTCGAAGAAAATCCCATGTTTGTAGAAGTTAGAATAAAAGACTACGGCGAGGGAATTAATAAACAAGATTTAAAACATATTTTTGAAAGATTTTATAAAAGTAGTGCTGATAAAGAAAGTATTGGAATCGGTTTAAATTTAAGTAAAACGATTTTTGAAAGAAGTAGTGGAACTATAAAATGTGAAAGCGAACTAAATAAATATACACTTTTTATAATTAAGTTTTATAAAAATATAATTTAAAAGTGACTAAATTGTCACTCAAATAGTCACTTAAATGTCATATTAGTTTAGTATAATGATTTCGAGAAAGGAAGAGTTATATGGAAATTTTGAAAGTTCAAAATCTTTGTAAAGAGTATGGGAAAAAAAACACATTAGTCAAAGCTTTAGATAATGTTTCTTTTAGTGTTAAAAAAGGAGAATTCGTGGCAATTGTTGGCCCAAGTGGAAGCGGTAAATCAACACTTTTACATATTTTAGGCGGTGTTGATAAACCAACTAGTGGGCATGTTTATGTAGAAGGATCAGATGTTTTTAGTTTAAACGAAAACAATTTAGCTATTTTTCGAAGAAGACAAGTAGGGCTAATTTATCAGTTTTATAATTTGATTCCTATTTTAAATGTTTTAGAAAATATTTCTTTACCTGTTTTATTAGACGGCAAAGAACCTGATCAAAAGTATTTAAATGAATTAGTTCATACTTTAGGGTTAGAAAATCGAGTAAATCATTTGCCTAATGAATTATCAGGAGGCCAACAACAAAGAGTTAGTATTGGTAGAGCCTTAATTTATCATCCATCACTTTTACTAGCGGATGAACCTACTGGAAATTTAGATAGTAAAAGCAGTCAAGAAATAATAGAATTATTAGAATTATCAAATAAAAAATACGGTCAAACAATAATAATGATTACCCATGATGAAAATTTAGCTATGCACGCTGATCGAATAATTACAATTGAAGATGGCAAAATTAAAAGCGATGAAAAGGTGAAATAATGAAAATTTTAAATAGATTAACAATTAAACACCTTTTAATGAATAAAAAAAGAACAATTGTAACAATTATAGGAATTACCCTTTCAACAGCCTTAATGGTTGGAATAGGTCTTTTAATATCTTCATTTTTACAAATGATGATAGATGATGAAGTAAAAACAAGTGGTTCATATCATGCTAATTTTAATGAAATAACTAATAATGAATTAGAACAAGTTAAAAGAAATGTAATGGTAGAAAATTCATATTATTATGGAATATTAGGTTTTAGTAACATTGATTCAACTAACAGTTATAAACCTTATTTATATGTTTTAGATGCTAATGATGATTACTTTTTACATGAAAAATTATTAGAAGGACGTTATCCGCTTAATGAATATGAAATAGTTATCCCTAAGCACTTAATAACAAATGGTGAATTAAACCTTTCAATTGGTGATAAAATAACATTAAATATAGGCCCTAGATTAATTGAAGGTGAAAAAGTTTATAGTAATAATATTTCCTTAGTCAAAACGTATGATGAAAATTATAATTTACTAACAACTGAAAATATAGAACCTGAATTTACAAAAACTTATGAAATTGTTGGAATAATCGATCGAAGTAATACGGAAGATTATTCTGCCCCAGGTTATACTGCATTTACTACTAAGAGTAAAAATGTTTTAAATTATAGTTTATTTGTCGAATATCAAAATATAAAAAAAACATATGAATTAACAAAAGGTATTTGTGATAAATTAAATAAAAATGCCAGTTGTACTACTCACGATGGTTTATTATATTATTATGGCGTTTCCAAATATTCAAATGTCACTAGAACAATAACTTCATTACTGACTATTGTTTTAACTTTACTAAGTATCGGTTCAATTATTGTTATATATAATTCATTTGCTATTTCAACAATGGAAAGAAAAAAATCTTTTGGCTTATATTCAAGTTTAGGCGCAACGCCAAAGCAAATAAAATATACAGTCTTTTTTGAAGCTTTTTTAGTAGGTATAATAGGTATCTTACTAGGTGTTATTGGCTCATTTTTAGGAATATATATACTGATTCAAGTTTTAAATTATTTAGTTTCTGATGCATGGGATTTAACTTTAGTGTTTAAAGTTAATTGGTACTATGTTTTTATTCCAATAATCTTTATGATTTTAGTGGTGTATTTCTCAGCATTTATCCCAGCTAAAAGAAGTAGTAAAGTAAGTTCTATTGAATTGATTAGAGAAAATGATGAAATAAAAATTCCAAGAAAAAAAGTTAAAACGCCAAAATGGATTAAAAAAATATTTGGAATAGAAGGTGAGATAGCCTTAAAAAACATGAAAAGAAACAAAAGAAAATATCGCATAACTTTATTATCTATTTTTATAAGTATTGTTCTTTTCATCTCTTTTAGCACTTACATTAATTATGGTTTATCGATAACAGATATTAATAAATTACCAAATTATGATATTTTAGTTATTTCAGATAAAGAAGATATTATAGACGAAATAAAAGAAAATCCTCTAGTTAATTCTGTTTATACATCTTATATTAGTTTTATTGATACAAAGTTTTTAACTAAAGATAATTATCCTGAAAAATATTACAATTATGCTAAATTACAAAATGAAGACATTTTACAATTTATGGCTGTCATAGTTGAAGATCAAGATTTTGAAAAAATAACTAAAGATTTTAATGTTGATAATGATACAGTATTTATTTTAAACAATTTAACATATGTAGAATACAATAATAACAATAGAATTTCTAATACAACTGAAATTTTTAAAAATAACATTTCTAATTTAGAAATATGTAATACATTTGATAAAAGTATTTGCAAAAATCTAAAAGTTAAATTAATTAATAGTAATGAAACAAATCTTTTTGATAATTATTCTTATGAAGAAACAATGCCAGTGATGTTTATTTCTAATAAATTAGCTAAAGAAAATAATTTATTTGCTAGAGAAATTTTAAATGAAAACAATCAAAAAGAAATAACTGATTTTGATAATATGGCAAAATATATAACAATTAAAAGTACAGAATATGAAAAATTATATCAAGAATTATCTAAAAAATATGATAGTAATTTAAATGGCAATATATATGCTCCAAAAATTGAATATCGTAACCAAAAAAATTCTATATTAGCTATAAAAATATTAATGTATGGCTTTATATCTTTAGTAACCTTAACTGGAATAACTAGTGTATTTAATACAATTTATACTAGTATTCATTTAAGAAGAAAAGAGTTTGCGATGCTAAGAAGTGTTGGTTTATCTCCTAAAGGATTTTATAAAATGATTTTCTTTGAAAGTTTATTCTTTGGTTTAAAATCTTTATTATATGCTCTGCCAGTATCATTTTTTGTAATATATTTAATTTCTGAAAGTATTGGCTACACATTTAGTTTTAATGGCTTGCTAATTCCATGGAAAGCAATTATTATTGCTATAGTTGGTGTATTCGTAATAGTATTAATAACTATGTTATATTCTGTTAAAAAAATTAAGAATGAAAATATTTTAAATTCATTACAGGATGAGAATATTTAAACTCATCCTTTTCTTTCATTTTTGTAAGATAAATCTTAATTACCAAAATGTTTAAATTTAAAAAAAATGTTAATCTATTATAAAGGATGGTTATATGAGTTATGATGTAGCAATTAAAAGTGGAATTTTAATTTTTCCTTTAGTTTTATTAATTCTTTTTATTCCATATCTTATTTCTCAATATCATAAGTATGGATCAGTTTACTGGTATCGAGCTTTAATTTTATTTTCTTTTTTATTATATTTAATTATTGCTTATTTTTTAGTAATTATGCCTTTGCCAACAATTGAAGAAGTATTATCTTTAAAAACACCTCAAATACGTTTAGAACCATTTGCTTTTGTCATTGATTTTATTAAAGAAAGTGGTTTTGATATAAATGATTTTTCTACTTATTTTAAATCTTTTACTACTTCTAGTTTTTATGTTCCAGTTTTTAATATAATATTATTTATACCTTTAGGAATTTATCTTCATTATTATTTTACATTTAGTTTAAAAAAAACAATATTATTAAGTTTTTTATTAAGTTTATTTTTTGAATTGACCCAATTAACTGGCTTATATTTTATTTATCCTAGAAGTTATCGATTGTTTGACATAGATGATTTAATATTAAATACATTTGGAGGCTTTGTTGGCTATTATTTAGGGAACTATTTTATAAAATTTTTGCCAACAAAAGAAAAAATTAATGCTAAGTCTTTACAATTAGCTCAAAAAGTATCCTTTGTTAGAAGAATCATTGCTTTTTTAATTGATATTTTTATAATTTTATTTTTAACAAATTTAATAAGTAAAAATAACTATTTACTTTTTTCTTTATTATATTTTGGTTTACTTCCCTTGATTTTAAAAAGTCAAACTTTAGGAATGAGATTTGTTCATTTAAAGATTGTAAGTATAAAAAAAGATTCTATTAATTGGTATCAATATATTTTGCGTTTTAGTTTATTACTTTTAGAGTTTTTAGGACCAACAATTTGTATAAGCTTTTTATTAAAAAGATTTTATAATTATTTAGGAACAACATATTTATTTATCGGAATATGTTTATTAATATTTATAATATTATTTTATGCATTAATAATTTTAAAACTTTTACTTCATAAATATTTATTTTATGAAATAATAAGTAATACTAAAGTTGTAAATACTAAATATGAAATATAAAATAAAAAAAATACCAATTAAAAAAATTGATATTTAATATATTATTTAAAAAAATATAATTGGAGGAGCCGGCCGGATTTGAACCGGCGATCAGGGTGTTGCAGACCCACGCCTTAGCCACTTGGCTACGGCTCCACATAAAACATTTTAATATATTTTTTAATCTTTGTCAAAGATTAGTTAATAAATTATATGCTTAAATTTAAATAATATATGTCAATATAGTAAAAAATTGTATAAAATTTTTTTAATTGTGCAACTTATACTTGAAATTAATAAAAGATTTTGATATTCTTTTATCATAGAGAGAGAGGATAGAATATGGAAAAGAAAAACATGGTTTTATTAACGGTTATTGCAGTAGCAACGTTATTAGTAGCAGTAGTAGGAGCAACATTTGCTTATTTCACAGCTAGTATTACTAACAATTATACTGGTACTGAAGAAAATGGAAAAACAAACGTTCAGGCTGGTAGCGTTGCTGGAACAACTGTAGTTACTAATGTTGATGGCGAAGCTGGAAGCTTTACTGCAACTGATGTTTATCCAGGACATAAAGAAGTAGCTGCTTTTAAAGTTAATGTTCAAGATGCAAGCAATACTAATGCAAAAATTAACATAACTTATAAAGCAACAGCTAATGGATTTACAGAAGGAAACATTAAATTAAGAGTTTATAAAACTGATTCTGCCAAATCAATTGGTGAAGATGGTAATTACTTCCAATGTGCTAAAAAAACCGGAACAGGAACAGGTCTTGATGCTAATAAAACAACTTTCTATGAAGAATGCTCTGGACCTGCAGAAACATCTTTAGGTACACAAGTTGGTAGTGATTATGTTTTAAGAACTTCTGATTTGAATAATGCAGTAGTAATTGCAACTGATAATGAAGTTTCTAGTAGTGCAAGTGGCGTAGATACTTATTATTATGTTGTTGTAGAATATGTTAATCAAACTGAGTCTTCTGAAGAAAGTGCATCTCAAAATAGTGAATTTGGTGCACAATTAAAAGGCGAAATTAGTGTAGAATTAGCTGCATAATAGTATTAATAATATAATTTTTAATTTAACTAAACATTGTTAAATATTTATTAATCATTTTATGAGTATTTAAAAAACTAATTTTATTTTAAATTAGTTTTTTTTTGTTAATAAATAAAAATATTTATGTGACTTTTCAGTAAAAATGTCTCTATTTAGAATGACGTTTTTCAATAAAAATGTCTCTAAAAAATTTATTCAAAAAAGAATGTATTTTTCAATGAAAATGTCTTGGCAAATAAGCAAAAGTTAT